>JAGAPB010000023.1 GCA_017847995.1 Oscillospiraceae bacterium | reverse complement strand
GCATCGACAACTTTTTACATAGAACTGGAGGATGAAGCCTTTGGAGAAAAAAATTGCCGCAGTTAAAATGCGAAACATTTCCAAGACCTTTGGCACTATTGTCGCAAACGACAAAGTGTGGATGGATATCTATCAGGGAGAGATCCTTGCGCTGCTGGGCGAAAACGGCAGCGGTAAAACGACCCTGATGAATATGCTTTCCGGCATTTACTTCCCCGACGAAGGCGATATATTCATCAATGATGAAAAGGTCGTGATTCGTTCCCCAAAGGATGCCTTTGACCACGGCATCGGCATGATCCACCAGCACTTCAAGCTGGTCGATGTACTTACTGCCACCGAAAACATCATCCTGGGCCTGGAAGGAAAGCTGGATCTTAAGGCTGCATCCGAAAAGATTCGCCAGATTTGTGATACCTACGGTTTTGACGTGGATCCCGACCAGAAGATCTATGATATGTCGGTATCCCAGAAACAGACGGTGGAGATCGTGAAGGTCCTTTACCGCGGCGCCGATATCCTCATTCTGGACGAGCCCACCGCCGTTCTTACCCCTCAGGAAACCGACAAGCTGTTTGCCGTACTGCGCAATATGCGTGACGCCGGCAAAACCATCGTTATCATCACCCATAAGATGCACGAGGTGGAGGAACTTTCTGACCGTGTGGCCATTCTCCGCCACGGCCACTTTGTTGGCGATATGCCCACCAAGAGCACCAACGCCCAGGAAATGACCAACATGATGGTCGGCCACTCGGTGATGCTTAACATCGAACGCCCCGATCCCGTTGATCCCAAGCCCCGCATCGAGGTAACCGGCCTGACCGTTCGCTCCATCGACGGCATTCTTAAGCTTGAGGATGTTTCCTTTACCGCCAACAGCGGCGAGATTTTGGGCATTGCCGGCATCTCGGGCAGCGGCCAGAAGGAACTGCTGGAAGCCATTGCCGGTCTGCAGCCGGTGGAAAGCGGCTCTATCTGCTATGTGGAAGATGACGGCACCCGTGACGAGCTGCTGGGCAAGGATCCCCTGAGCATTGCCGATATGGGCGTTACCCTTTCCTTTGTTCCCGAAGACCGCCTTGGCATGGGCCTTGTTGGCGGCATGGACCTCAGCGACAACATGATGCTCCGCTCCTTCCGCAAGGGCAGAAGCTTTTTTACCGACCGCAAGAGCCCCCAGAACCTTGCCAAGCAGGTGGTAAAGGATCTTGATGTAAAGACCCCCAGCATTGAAACTCCGGTAAGAAGACTTTCCGGCGGCAATGTTCAGAAGGTTCTGGTCGGACGCGAGATCGCCTCGGCTCCCAAGGTCCTGCTTACCGCTTATGCGGTGCGTGGTCTGGATATCAACTCCTCCCACACCATTTACGATCTTATCAACCAGCAGAAGCAGAAGGGGGTTGCCGTCATCTATGTTGGCGAGGACCTGGACGTCCTTCTGGAACTGTGCGACCGCATTCTTGTTCTTTGCGCCGGTAAGGTAAGCGGTATTGTTCCCGGCCGTGGCGCAAAGAAGCGGGACGTAGGTATGATGATGACCCGCCTTGGAGGTAACAGCAATGAATAAGACAAAACAGCCTCTTTTTCATATTGTCAAGCGCGGCGAAATGCCCTGGTATTTCAGCTGGGGCATCCGGGCGGCAGCCATTGTGCTTGCTCTGATCTGCTGTGGCTTGATCAGCACCCTTGTCACCGCCGAAAACCCCATTCAAATTTTTGCAACCATTTTTGACGGCTCCTTTGGCTCCAGCCGCAAGTTTATGGTACTGCTGCAAAACACCGCTATGCTGCTTTGCATTGCGCTTGCCCTTACCCCCGCCTTCAAAATGCGTTTTTGGAACCTTGGCGGTGAAGGCCAGGCTCTTGCAGGTGCCCTTGCTGCCGCAGCCTGCATGATCCTGATGAAGGACCAGCCCAACGTTGTGGTCATTCTTTGCATGGTGGTCACCAGCATTCTGGCAGGTGCCCTTTGGGGCCTTGCTCCGGCCTACTTCAAGGCCAAGTTTGGCACCAGCGAAACCCTGTTCACCCTGATGATGAACTATGTAGCCACCCAGTTGGTGGCCTACTTCTCGGTGGTGTGGGAAAATCCCAAAGGTTCCGGCAACATCGGCGTTATCAACCCCAAATCCATGGTGGGCTGGTTTCCCGAAATTTTTGGCAACAAATATGCCCTGAATATCGTTATCGTAGCCCTTGTCGCCATCGGCATGTACATCTATCTCAACTACTCGAAGCATGGCTATGAAATTGCGGTGGTTGGCGAAAGCGAGCGCACCGCCCGCTATGTTGGCATCAAGGTGGAAAAGATCATCCTCCGCACCATGCTGATCTCGGGCGCCATCTGCGGCCTGGCAGGCCTGCTGTTGGTGGGCGGCACCAACCACACCCTTAACGCCGCCATTGTTGACGGCCGTGGCTTCACCGCCGTTATGGTATCCTGGCTTGGCAAATTCAACCCCATTTGGATGGTTCTTACCAGCTTCCTGCTGGTGTTCCTTGGCCGCGGCGCAGGCGAAATTGCCACCGACTTTGGCCTCAACTCTTCGTTTGGCGATATTCTCACCGGTGTCATTCTGTTCTTCATCATCGGCTGCGAATTTTTCATCAACTATAAAATCAGCCTGACCAAATCTTCGAAAAAGGAGGAGAAATAATCATGCTTGAAGCTATCCTTTCTTTCCTCCCCCGTGCCATTGCTCAGGGGATCCCCCTGCTCTATGGCTCTACCGGTGAAATTATTACCCAGAAGTCGGGCAACATGAACCTTGGTATCCCCGGCGTTATGTACGTTGGCGGCATTTGCGGCGTTATCGGTGCCTTCCTGTACGAACAGAGCCTGCCCTCTCCCGAAGCTTTGAATCCTTTTCTGGCAGTACTGATCCCCACCCTGTTCTGTCTGCTCAGCTCGCTGCTGATGGGTCTGCTTTTCTGCTTCCTTACCGTAACCCTGCGTGCCAACCAGAACGTTACCGGTCTTGCCATGACCACCTTTGGTGTTGGCTTTGGCAACTTCTTTGGCGGCTCTCTCATCAAGCTTTCCGGTGCCGATATTCCTTTCCTGGCACTTTCCGCCACCAGCAACTGCTTTAAAAAGACCATCCCCGGAGCCGACCAGCTGGGTTGGTTTGGCAAGCTTTTCCTGAATTACAGCTTCCTTGTATATCTTGCTGTGGCCATTGCGTTGATCGCATCCTTTGTCATCAAACGCACCCGCACCGGCCTTCATCTGCGGGCAGTGGGCGAAAACCCCAATACCGCCGATGCCGCCGGCATCAATGTAAACCGCCACAAATATCTGGCAACCTGCATTGGCTGTATGATCGCCGGTCTTGGTGGTCTCTATTACGTAATGGACTACGCTGGCGGCATTTGGGCCAACGACGCCTTTGGCGACAGAGGCTGGCTGGCCATCGCCCTTGTTATCTTTACCGTGTGGCGTCCCAATGTGGGCGTTCTGGCCTCCTTCCTGTTTGGCGGCCTGTACATCCTGCATATGTACATCCCCTCCGGCATGAACCTTGCCGTAAAGGAACTGTACAAGATGATCCCCTATGTAGTCACCATTATCGTGCTGATCATCTCCTCTTTGCGTAATCAGAGAGACAAGCAGCCTCCCCAGGCACTTGGCTTGCCTTACTTCCGCGAGGAACGATAGTCCTTCTTCTGCTGTCAGGCTCGCTGAAAGAAAATCTAAAAAACCGCCGAAACTTCTGCTTTATCTGTGGTGTTCCGGCGGTTTTCTTTTTTCTCGTTTTGGGTGTTTTCGCCGCAGTTTTTTCGTGCAAATTCGCCCAGAATATGGTATGATAAAAACATTATTTGAGACGGGAGGATGAAACGCATGATTGAAGCGATCGTCCAAATCAACAAAACCATCAACGACCTTGTTTGGGGCGTTCCCGCCATGGTCCTGATTCTGGGTGTCGGCCTGTGGCTGAGCTGCCGCAGCGGGTTTATCCAGATCAAAAAATTTGGTACGGCCATGAAATGTACCATTGGCCGCATGTTCCGCAAGGAATCGGCGCAGGAAGGCGCCGTAACGCCCTTCCAGGCCGTGTGCACCGCTCTGGCGGCAACGGTGGGCACCGGGAACATCGCCGGTGTAGCCGGCGCCATTGCCCTGGGCGGCCCCGGTGCCGTGTTCTGGATGTGGATCAGTGCCCTGCTGGGCATGTGCACCAAGTTTGCCGAAGTTACGCTGGCTGTCCATTTCCGCGAGCGCAACAGCCAGGGTGACTGGGTGGGCGGTCCCATGTACTACATCAAAAACGGCCTTGGCCATAAGTGGAATTTCCTGGGCTACCTGTATGCGGCGCTGGGTGTGCTTACCGTATTTGGTACCGGCAACGCAACCCAGGTAAATACCATTACCGCTTCCATCAACACCGCACTGCAAAGCTACGGCCTGCTTTCTCAGGATTCGGTTTTTGGTGTTGATCTGGTCATCGGCATCCTGATCGCCATTATGGTGGCAATGGTGCTGCTGGGCGGCGTAAAGCGCATCGGCCGCTTTACCGAAAAGCTGGTTCCCTTTATGGCGGTGCTTTATGTCGTTCTTGGTGTGGGTGTCATTGCCCTCAACATCGAAAAGGTTCCCGCCGTATTCCAGAGCATTTTTGTCGGCGCCTTCACGCCCGCGGGCTTTACCGGCGGTGTGGTGGGCAGCATGTTCCTCAGTATGCGCCGTGGTGTATCCCGCGGTATCTTTTCCAACGAAGCCGGCCTTGGCACCGGCTCCATCGCCCATGCCGCATCGGATATCAAGTCTCCTGTACAGCAGGGCTATTTCGGCATTTTTGAAGTATTCTGTGACACCATCATCATCTACACCCTCACCGCCCTTACCGTGCTGCTGGGCGCACCTGCCATCAACTACGGCGTCAATGCCGGGGCCGAACTGACCATCAGCGGCTTTATCAACACCTATGGCAGTTGGGTCTCCATCTTTACTGCGGTGGCGCTGTGCTGCTTTGCTTTTTCCACCATCATCAGTTGGGGCCTGTACGGCGTGCGCTGCCTGGAATTTATTGTAGGCAGCAAGGCCAACACGGTATTCATGGTGATCTATTCGTTGGTGGCTATTCTGGGCGCCACGGTAGACCTGGGGGTACTGTGGGATATTGCAGATACCTGCAATGGCTTGATGGCCATTCCCAACCTGATCGCGTTGTTCCTGCTGAGTGGCACGCTGGTCAAATTGATCCGTGAATATGTCGGAAAGAAAGAATAATTTTTTAAGTGCCAAGTTTTGGGCAAAAAGCAGCCTTAAATAAGGCTTTGGAAACCTCCTCGAGTTCCGGGGAGGTTTTCTTTTTGGGCAAATGACGGCATTTTGCGGTTCCTTGGTCAAATGGAACATTCTTTTACACTTTCGTTTGTGAAAGTTTTTCGCGCTTTAATAGTTTACATTTCTAAATTGCTGTGTTAGAATAAAAAGCGATGTAGGTGTGCCGTTGAGCGGAAAAAAGGCGGCCGCCAGCCGAGATTTTGAAATAGCGCAGGAGGAAGTGCGTCATGAACCCCAAGCTGAAATCCATGAACGTAGACTTTTTGTTTAATGCCATCCTTTGCCTGGAAACCGAAGAAGAATGCTATGCTTTCTTTGATGACCTGTGCACCATCTCTGAACTGAAGGCTCTTTCCCAGCGCCTGCAGGTCGCCAAGATGCTTACCGAAAAGCGTGTTTACAGCGACATCGTTGCCCAAACCGGTGCCAGCACCGCCACCATCAGCCGTGTAAACCGTTCCCTCACCTATGGCTCCGACGGCTACTCGGTCATTTTTGAACGCATGGAAGCCAAGGAAAAGGCCGCTGCCGAAGCAGCAGAAAAGGAAGAATAATGTCATATTCGGTTTTTGCAGGCTATTATGACCTGTTCACCGAAGATGTCGAATACTCCAAACGGGCCCAATGGATCGACCAGATCCTGCGGGCCAACGGTTTGTCTGCGGGTCTTACCCTCGACCTGGCCTGCGGCACCGGCAGCCTTACCTGGGAGATGGCCCAACTGGGGTACGAGATGATCGGCGTGGACCAAAGTGCGGAAATGCTGATGGAAGCAACCGCCAAGGCAGGGGAGTACCCCGAGGTACAGCCCCCATTGTTTTTGTGCCAGGAAATGACCGAACTCAACCTCTTTGGCACCATCACCGCCGCGGTCTGCACCCTGGACAGCCTCAACCATCTTTCCACCCTGGAGGATGTGGAGCGGGCCATCTATCTGGCCGGGCTTTTTATGGAAAAAAACGGCATCTTTGTCTTTGATGTCAACAGCCGTTACAAGCATGTGAAAGTGCTGGGCGACAATCATTATGTATACGAAAATGAGGAGGCCATGTGCGTCTGGCGCAACAGCCTCAGCGAAGACCAAAGCCGGGTGGATATTTCGCTGGATTTCTTCACCGAGCAGGAGGAAGACCTCTATCTGCGGGAAAGCGAAGACTTCAGCGAATGGTACTATTCCCCCGAACAGCTTGCCGCCGCATTGGAAAAGGCCGGGTTTGAGCTGGTTGGACGCTACGGGGAATTTACCACCGAACCTCCCGTCGAAACCTGCCAGCGGGAAGTGTATGTGGCCCGCAAAAAATTCGATCAGTGAAATCAATTGGAGTGTAAACTATGGGAAAACTTGTTACGATGATCGCAGCCGACGGCTCGGTCATGTGCCATTGCCTCGACTCCACCGATATGGTGGCCAAGGCTGAACAGATCCACGAAACCTCCGCGGTGGTCACCGCCGCCCTGGGCCGCCTGATGACCGCCACCTCCATCATGGGTGCGGTGCTGAAAGGGGAGGACAGCTCGGTGACGGTGCGCATCGGCGGCAAGGGCCCCGTTGGCGTGGTCATCGCCGTTGCCGACAACAAGGGCAATGTGCGCGGCTATGTTTCCAACCCCGTTGTGGAGCTGCCCTTGAACCAGCATGGCAAGCTGGACGTCCGCGGCGCTGTGGGTACCGATGGCTTCCTCAGCGTGATCAAAGATTTCGGCTTTGGCGAGCCCTATGTGGGCCAGGTGCCCATCGTTTCGGGCGAAATTGCCGAAGACATCACCAACTACTACGCCGTCAGCGAGCAGATTCCCACCGTATGCGCCCTGGGCGTTTTGGTCAACCCCGACCTCACGGTGCGTGCGGCCGGCGGATATGTGGCCCAGCTTCTGCCCGGCGCCGACGAATCCACCATCGACCGCCTGGAAAAGACCATCCAGGATATTCCCCCCATCACCCAGATGATCGACAAAAACATGACTCCCCAGGAAATTGCCGAGTATGTGCTGCAGGGCTTTGAGCCCGAACTTCTGGATGAAGTGGATGTGGAATACCGCTGCAACTGCACCCGTGAGCGTGTGGAACGGGCCTTCCTTTCCATGTCCCGTGAGGACCTGGAAGAAATGGCCAACGACACCAAGGACACCGAGGTCTGCTGCCACTTCTGCAACAAGGCCTATGTGTTTACCCCCGCTGAGCTGAAAAAACTTCTGAAACGGTAAGGATAGTTTAAGACAAAAAATAAGAAAAAAATAGGTTGACAATACGGCTGTGTTTTAGTATAATAGTCTACGTTGCACAGCCGTTCCGGATATCGGTCGACGGCGAAAAATGGCCCGGTAGTACAGTCGGTTAGTACGCCAGCCTGTCACGCTGGAGGTCGTGGGTTCGAGCCCCATCCGGGTCGCCATTTGCGGGTTTAGCTCATCTGGTAGAGCGCCACCTTGCCAAGGTGGAGGTAGCGAGTTCGAGTCTCGTAACCCGCTCCAAACGGCGCCATAGCCAAGTGGTAAGGCAGAGGTCTGCAAAACCTTCACCCCCGGTTCAAATCCGGGTGGCGCCTCCAACAAAATCCCCGGACAATCGTTCGGGGATTTTTCTTTGAAATTTGGGAAAGGATGAAAGCCAATGAAAACCATTGCCAGCTTTACCATCGACCACGATAAACTGCAGAAGGGGATGTATGTTTCCCGCACCGATGGGGATGTTGTCACCTACGATATCCGCATGAAGCGCCCCAACCAGGGCGATTATCTGACCAACGGCGCCATGCACACCTTCGAGCATCTGTTTGCCACCTATGCCCGCAACGGCGCACTGGCCGAGCATGTCATCTACATCGGCCCCATGGGCTGCCGCACCGGCTTTTACATGCTGATGCGCGACGCCGTCAGCCGTGACCAGGTGCTGCAGTTGGTAAAGGAATCCTTTGCCTTTATTGCGCAGTTTGAAGGAGAGATCCCCGGCAGCCAGCGCAAAGAATGCGGCAACTATCTGGAACACGACCTACCCGGTGCCAAAGCCACCGCCGAGGATATGCTGCAGGTGCTGGAAAACTGGTCTGCCGCAAAAATGGACTACGATTACGAAGATTGATTTTTATATAAACCACCCCGATGTATTTGATTTGGGGTGGTTTTATTTATTGACGTATGTCGGAAATAGGGCTATACTAAATTTGTTAAATATGGCATATGCCAAAAAAGAGGGTGATATACTGTGCCTAGACCCTGCAAAAGAAGAACGGTTTGTTCTATGCCCGGGGTATGCCGTTTTGGGCCATCGGGACAGCAGCCCGGGCATTCTCAACCTGTAGAAATGCAGGTGGATGAATACGAATGTATCCGTCTGATCGACCTGGAAGGGTTAAATCAGGAGGAATGTGCCCAGCGTATGGGGGTGGCTCGTACCACTGCCCAAGCAATTTATAACAGTGCCCGCACCAAGCTGGCTGCCTGCCTGGTGGAAGGCCGGGAATTGGTTATTCAGGGTGGACAGTATACCCTATGTCAGGGAGAGGGCCACGATCGTGGGTGTTCCCGCTGCGGAGGGGGTGGCTGCCCCCATCATCAAAAAGGGGAGGGCAGATGCCATGAGCGATAAAAAAGAACTTGCCATGAACTATTTCCGCGAAGGGTATAGCTGTGCCCAGGCCGTGCTGCTGGCTTTTTGCCAGGAAACCGGCCTGACCAGGGAACAGGCTGCCATGCTGGCGGCTCCCTTTGGCGGCGGCATGGGCCGTCTGCGTGAAGTCTGCGGCGCCTTCAGTGCGGCGCTGATGGTAATGGGGATTCTGGAAGGGGTTGCCGCCCCCGACGATGAACAGGCCAAGGCCGACCAGTACGCCCAGGTGCAGCGGTGGGCCAAAACCTTCGAGGAGCAAAACGGCTCCATCATCTGCCGAGAGCTGCTCAGAGATGTGCCCACCACCCAGGGGAGCGTGCCCCAGGCCCGCACCGAAGAATATTATGCACAACGTCCCTGCATGGCCATTGTGGGCCGTGCAGCCGAGATGATAGAAACTTTTCTGAAAGAGAGGAATTAACCATGAAAATTGCAGTAACCCATCAGAACGGACAGGTATTTCAACACTTCGGCCACACCGAAGAGTTTAAGATCTATGACATTGAAGACGGCAAGATCGCCAACGCGGTCGTGATCGGCACCGCGGGCAGCGGCCACGGCGCTCTGGCAGGTTTCCTTTCCGCCCTGGGCGTGGATACCCTCATCTGTGGCGGCATTGGCGGTGGTGCCCAGATGGCGCTGGCACAGGCCGGCATCCGCTTCTTTGGCGGGGTGCAGGGCGATGCCGACAAGGCCGTGGAAGCTCTGCTGGCCAATGCTTTGACCTATGATCCCGAAGCCAAGTGCGACCACCACGGCGAAGGCCACGACCACCACCATGACGAAGGCCACCAGTGCGGCAGCCACGGCTGCGGTGGGGGACATTGCAGCCACTAAAAGTTGAAAAATAATACTTGACAAATTAGGTTAAGTATGGTATAAATAACTCAAAGGAAACAATATAGAATAAAAAGGGAGGTAATATACTATGATGAACGCAAAAGTACGCGAACTGCTCAACCAACAGATCAACAAGGAATTCTATTCTGCCTACCTCTATTTGGAATTTTCCAACTATTTTGAAGATGCCGGCCTTGATGGATTTGCCAACTGGTATATGATTCAGGCCCAGGAAGAACGCGACCACGCCATGCTGTTCTACCAGTACCTGCAGAACAATAACGAAAAGGTCACCCTGGAAGCCATCGACAAGCCCGAAAAGGAAATCACCTGCCATATGGATGTTCTGAAGGCCGGTCTGGCTCACGAAGAATATGTAACTTCCCTTATCAACGATATCTACGCTGCAGCCTATGACGTCAAGGACTTCCGCACCATGCAGTTCCTCGACTGGTTTGTGAAGGAACAGGGCGAAGAAGAAACCAACGCCAACGACCTCATCACCAAGATGGAACTGTTTGGCTCCGACCCCAAGAGCCTCTATATGCTCAACAGTGAACTGGCTGCCCGCGTTTACAGCGCCCCCTCGCTGGTTCTGTAAAAGACAAATAAAACAGGCGCCCCAACGGGGTGCCTGTTTTTGGTTGATGGAGATACAGCGATATAGTATAATGAGTAAGAAAGGGGAGATACGATGGAATTTCGTTTTGAAACCAATTATGACCTCAAGGCACTGACCGCTATGGCAAAAGCCATACGAAAAACCATTCGCAAAAAACACAGCCGCCGTTCTCACATTTTTGGATGGATCGTGACGGCGCTGGCTCTCCTGCTTATTCTTCCCTTGGGAGATGACCCCTTTGTTTTAAACTTTAACACTGTGATCACCGGCCTTGCCGCACTGGCCATCCTGTTTACCCTTGTTTTTGAGGATAAGATCAACGGCTATGTGGCTAAAAAAAGGATGCCGGTGGGCACCGACAAGGCTGTTGCGGTATTTACCCCGGAAAACTACATCAGCACCACCGAACTGGGAAAAAGTGAGTTCAGCTATGATAAAATTGCCCTGCTGGCTGAAACAAAGGACTATTTTGTCTTCATCATCGACGCAAGCCATGCCCAGATTTATGCGAAAAACAGCATCGCCGGTGGAACCGTTGGAGAGTTCCGCGAATTTATCGGCACAGTGACCCAAAAACAATTTCTGGCGGTGAAATAAAGTTATATTTGGTCCCGGAAACTTTCCGGGACTTTTGCTTTCTTGGGGCCTCAGTCCCTTTCCCCAATCGGGGATTTGTGCTATACTATTTCATGTATGTGAAACTATCGCGCCGGCCCTTGGGCCTGCCTTTCAGAACAGGAGAAACCATGGACGTAAACCAGCAAAATCAGCTCAAACAAAATGTGTTCAAACGGCTCTACAGCCGCCTTAACGATATGCAGCGCGCGGCTGTGCTCAAAACCACCGGTCCCGTGCTTATTCTGGCGGGGGCGGGCAGCGGAAAAACCACCGTTCTCATCCACCGTGTGGCCAACCTCATCCGTTTTGGCCGTGCCAGCGAGGCGGAGGGCCTGCCCAATGTGTGGGATGACGCCGATTTTGCCTTCCTGCAGGATTATGCCGACGGCAGGGTGGAGGACGATGGCCGTCTGGAAAGCCTGCTGGCGGTCCAGCCCGTGCGCCCCTGGAATATTCTGGCCATCACCTTTACCAATAAGGCCGCCGGAGAGCTGAAGGAACGCCTTTCGCTGGCGCTGGGCGACCGTGGAGGAGATGTCAACGCTTCCACCTTCCACTCCTGCTGCGCCCGCATTCTCCGTGCCGAAATCGAGCATCTGGGCTACACCGGCAACTTTACCATCTACGATACCGACGATTCCCTGCGTGTCATCAAGGAATGCATGAAGACCCTCAACATCGATGACAAGCATTTTGCTCCCCGCGCCATCCTTTCGGCCATCAGCGCCGCCAAGGATACCATGGAGGACGTAACGATGTTCCCCGCCGGGGGCGACTACTTCGAGCAGGTGGCAGCCAAGGTCTACGCCCTTTACCACAAGACCCTAAAGGACGCCAACGCCCTGGACTTTGACGACATGATCCTGCTGACGGTGCAGCTGTTCGAACAGTTCCCCGAAGTGCTGGAAAAATACCGCAATCGCTTCCGTTACATCATGGTGGACGAATATCAGGACACCAACCACAAGCAGTTCCGTCTGGTGGAGCTGCTGGCCGGCGGCAGCAAAAACATCTGCGTGGTGGGCGACGACGACCAGAGCATCTACAAATTCCGCGGCGCCACCATCGAGAACATCCTCAGCTTTGAACAGCAGTACCCCGGCGCCTCCGTCATCCGCCTGGAAGAAAATTACCGCAGCACCGGCACCATTCTGGATGCCGCCAACGAGGTCATTGCCAACAACACCCAGCGCAAGGGCAAGACCCTGTGGACCAGCAACGAACAGGGGGATAAGATCACCGTATACCGCGGGGTCAACGAACAGGCCGAATCGGCTTTCATCGCCAAAACCATCAACGAAAATGTAAAAAACGGCGCCAGGTACAGCGACCATGCGGTGCTTTACCGTATGAACGCCCAGTCGGCATCGCTGGAACAGGCTCTCATCCGTTTTGATGTACCTTACCGCATTCTGGGCGGCCTGCGCTTCTTTGAACGCAAGGAGATCAAGGATATGCTGGCCTATTTGTGTGTGCTGGCCAACCCCGGCGACCGCCTGCGTCTCATGCGTATCATCAACGAACCCAAGCGGGGCATCGGCAACGCCACCCTGGACGCCGCCGACCAGATCGCCGACCAGCTAGGCATCAGCCTTTTTGAGGTCATTTCCCACGCCGAGGATTACCCCCTGCTTTCCAAAAAGGCGGGGCCCCTTGCCAAATTTGCCGAGATGATGCAGAGCATTATGGATGGCCTGGAAGAGCGTTCCATCTCCGAGACCTTCCAGCTCCTGCTGGAAGAAAGCGGTTATCTGCAGGCCCTGAAGGCCCAGGGCTTTGAAGGTCAGACCCGTGTGGAAAATATTGAAGAATTGGGCTCCACCATCGCCAAATACGAGGAAGAGACCGAAGAACCTACTTTGGCGGGCTTTTTGGAAGAAGTTGCCCTCTACACCGATCTGGATAACTATGACCCCGATGCCGATGCCGTGGTGCTTATGACCCTTCATTCAGCCAAGGGCCTGGAATTCCCGGTGGTCTTCATCCCCGGCATGGAAGAAGGCATCTTCCCCGGAATGCAGTCCATCTATAACCCCGCCGAATGCGAGGAAGAACGCCGCCTGGCCTATGTGGGCATCACCCGTGCAAGAAAACGGCTCTACCTCTGCTGTGCCGGCGAACGCATGCTGTTCGGACGCACCAACCGCAACCGCCAGTCCCGCTTTTTGGAAGAAATTCCGTCCACATTGGTGGAACGCAGGGATGAACTGGCCCAGCGGATGCAGCAGCAGCGCGCAGCCGCGGCTTCAGCTCCCGCCACCCACAGACCTGCCGTCAACCGCGGCAGCAGCATTGGCAGCCGTGCGGCGGCCCATCCCGCTGCGGCACCTGCCGCCTTCGATATCTCGGCGGGAGACACCGTAAGCCACCGTGTGTTCGGCAAGGGTCTGGTCATCAGCATCACCCCCATGGGCGGCGACCACCTGGTGGAGATCGCCTTTGACAAGGTGGGCACCAAACGCATTATGTCCAACTTTGCAAAGCTGACCAAGGTTTAAGTAACAAAGCTGTTTCCTTCTCATAAAATGGTATTGAGTACATCTGCAGCCCCAAAACGGCGGCAGACCGACCCAACCATTTTTCTAAGCCGCCCCGCGCGGCAGATTGGAGGAGGAAAATGCCAAATAATCAAAGGGTTAATCCCATGTCGGCGGTGGGGGCCAATATGTTCAAAGAGGCCGTCTGCATCAATGCCGACCGCATCTATGACAGCAGCAGTGTCAAGGATTGCGTCCGTGACCTGCGGGTCTACTTTACCGACCACGACCAGCCCCTGGTGGACCAGGCGGTCAGCGTAAAGTGCAAGGGTGTCGAGGTGGTCAACGTACATCTCAGCGTGGAGGAGGTCCCCTTCAACAAGGGCTTCTATTCGGTGGATATGACCTTCTTTTTCATTGTGACCCTTGCCCTGGTGGATACCCCCCTGTGTGACCCCAAAACGGTTCGGGGCGTCGCCGTACATCAAAAGAAGGTCATCCTGTATGGCAGCGAGGGCAATGTAAAGACCTTCGCTTCCAACCAGAACTCGGCCAACACCCTGCGTCACGACACCAACACCCCCAAGGCCATGCTGCAGGTGGTGGATCCCATCTGCCTTTCGGCCAAGATCAGCGAATGCAATGCCGGCTGTGACCTGGTGTGTGAACTGCCTGCCAGCGTTTGCTGCCGCTTCAATGGCGACTTTGGTTCAGCTTCGGGCTGCAAGGGCGTTTTTGTCACCTTGGGCCTTTTCACCATCGTGCAGCTGCAGCGTATGGTGCAGATCATGATCCCGGCCTACGACTTCTGCATCCCCGACAAGGAATGCCAGACCACCACCGAAGACCCCTGCGCCCTGTTCCAGAAGATCCAGTTCCCCACCGACGAGTTTTTTCCCCCAAAGCTGACCCAAATGAACAATACAAAGTAACCGATCTGAATACATCATCCCCGTCCGACCCCCGGTTGGGCGGGGGACTGCAAAAAAAGGAGAGACCTACCATGGCAAAGGTGACATTGATCGCACATACCCCCGACCCCGAAAAAACCGTGGCCGCTGCGGCCAAGCTTTGCTACAGCCCCGCCGACATCGGCACCCTGATGGACGGAATCACCGACGAAAAGGCCGCCGCATTTTTGGACATGCTGGCCGGTTTGGGCCACCAAAGCCCCATCGAGCACGCCAGCTTCACCTTCGGCATTGAAGGGGTAAGCCGCGCCCTTCTGGCCCAGATCACCCGTCACCGAATCGCTTCTTTCAGTGTGCAAAGCCAGCGCTATGTTCCCGAAAAGGAGTTCAGCTATGTAACTCCCCCCGAAATTGCCGCCGATGATGAGGCTTCCGCCCTGTTCCAGGAGGCCATGGAATCCTGCGGCAAATATTACGACCGCATTGCCGACCTGCTCAAGGACAAGTACTATCCCATGTTCCTGCAGCAGGGCAAGAGCGAAAAGGCCGCTGCTTCGGCCGCCGAAAAGAAGGCCATTGAAGATGCCCGCTTTGTGCTGCCCAACGCCTGCGAAACCAAAATGGTTGTCACCATGAACGCCCGCAGCCTGCTCAACTTCTTCAACCTGCGCTGCTGCAACCGCGCCCAGTGGGAGATCCGCGATGTGGCCCGCCAGATGGTGGAACTGGTCTATCCCGTTGCCCACCATCTATTTGCCCATGCCGGCCCCCCCTGCATTGCGGGCAAGTGTCCCGAGGGCAAAATGACCTGCGGCAAAATGGCCGAAATGAAGGAACAATACGCCAAACTGAAGGAGATGGCCATCAATGGGTAAGCTCATT
>JAGAPB010000022.1 GCA_017847995.1 Oscillospiraceae bacterium | reverse complement strand
TGGTTTCTGCTATGTCCTTTTCAATCAATGGACGCATACTATCCTTATATTGAGATAAATCTGCATTTTGTAAAGATAACATTATTTTGGGAATATACTTTGGTTTTGCTTTTCCGATTTGTATCAAAGCCTTTATGCATTGCCTAGCGGTTATTGGCTTTTCATCTGTGATATGAGTAAGATAATCATCAAGTATGGCATCAAAACGATTTGCGTTGTCCCATTGTGCATTTACAGCAAGTATATACAATACTCTATTTCTTACCAATGACTTTTGATGGTTAAGCAAGGCTGCAAACAAATCGAAGTATTCATACCACTCATCAGTGTCGAGACTTTCGGATATGATTTTATCAGCAATAGCACACGCATATTTATTATCTTTTGCTGTTAACTTTGCAATTATGTCCTGCATACAAACTCGCCACCAAATCCCATTTATCTTTCGGCTTTACTTTATCATATTTTCCTGCTTCATTCAACGCATAGTGAAATTGCCGGAGTTGAAAAGCATCAGTCCAAAAGTAAATTGGGACCAAAGGGTGAAACGCTTGACTCGGTGCTGTTCTATGGGATATAATTACTTGCGTACGCTGTGGTCATGCTAGTGTAGCACAGTCGGTAGTGCAGCTGATTCGTAATCAGCAGGTCGCGTGTTCGAGTCACGTCACTAGCTCCAAAACAGTCCGTTTTGCAGACGGACTGTTTTTCTTTTTCTAAGCAAAGGCAGGTTTTTTTGTCGCTTTGTTTGTGGTATGATAAAAAAACAGGAAAGGAGGGGAGAACGAAGTGAAAAAAGCGATTTGTATGCTGTTGGCTGTGGTCCTGCTGTTCTCGTTGACCTCCTGCGGCGGGCAGCAGTCCCAACCGCTTAAAATTGACCGAACCGGTGAATTTTCCCTCTACAATATTCCTGCCAAATTCGAGGACCCCTTTGCCCCGCAGTTTGTCCCAACCGATTTTGCCGCTGCCTGTGAATATAGCTGCGAGGACATTGCTCCGCTGAAGGAGGCACTTGCCCGGATGGACGAGCTTTGCGGGCAGAAGGGGAATCTGGAAGAATTGCAGGAACTGTATCGGTTTTGCTATCAGGAATATGTTAAGGTGCAGACCGCCGAGGTGGCAGCTTCGGTCCAGTATGATATTTTTGTAAACAGCAATTCCTGGAAGGAGCGCAGCCTGCAGGCTTCCGCCTTTGCCAGCGAGGCCGAAACCCTGTACGAAAGCACCATGCAGGCTGTCCTTGCGTCCCCATACCAAAAAGAAATGACCGCCTTTATGGGTGGAGATGTGGCTGCCCTCTTCGATTCTGATGTTGAGGATTACGACCGGCTGGCCAAACTGCTCAAGCAGGAGGACGAGCTGCTCAAACGCTACAACCAGCGGGCGGCTCAGCCCGGTTTTTCGGCCGAAAAGAAGGGCTTTGACCTGGCCGAGATCTTCCTGGAACTGGTGGCGGTGCGAAAAGAGATTGCCAAAGCCTATGGTTACCAAAGGGCGTCGGACTACTATTACGACAAGGTCTATTCCCGCGATTATACCCCCGAAGAAGCCGCCCAACTCCACCAAAACGCCAAGCAGTACATCGTTCCCGTGTACGAACGCATCAGCGACCTTTCGCTGGAAACCGACGCCGTGGTGGATACCCAAACAGTCATCCCCACCATGCGGCAGTATATCCCCAAAATTTCGCCGGAGATGGCCGAAATCCTGGATTACATGGTGGAAAATGAAATGTACTTTTTGGCCGACCCCACCCGAAACTGCATGGGCGGCGCTTATACCACACGCTTTGCCGGGCTTGCCCAGCCTTTTGTCTACAACGGCTATGGCAGCTCCACCTACAAGGCTCTTACCGATACGGTGCACGAGTTTGGCCACTACTGCGACGCCTACCTCAACGGCATTTATGGCGCCAAAACCCCCGGCTGGATCTTCGACCTGGCCGAGGTCTGCTCCACCGGGCTGGAAATGCTGTTCTACCCCTATTATGACGAGATTTTTGCAGGAGGAGCCGCCGACGAAAAGACGGCCCTGATCGCAAAGTCGCTGGAGGTCATTGTGCAGGGCTGCCTGTTTGACGAGGCTCAGCAGAAAATCTACGACTACGAGGGAGAACTCTCCATCGGGGTGGTCAACGAGATCTTCCGCCAAACCGCCGAAGAATACCGTCTGCCGGTGAAAGGCGGCAAGTACTTCTGGACCACCAATCTGCACAACTTCCGCTATCCCTTCTATTACATCAGCTATGCTGTGGCCTATGCCACCTCCCTGGAAATTTGGCTCATCGGCCAAACCCAGGGTCAGCAGCAGGCGGTGGATACCTACCTGGAGCTGCTTTCGGTGGGGGCCTTTGAATACAGCTACTCCCAGGTGATGGAAGCCTGCCGGATGGAGGGCTTCCGCTCGGCCGAAATGCTGGAACATCTTGGACAAAGCGTGGAAACCGAGATAACCCAGCTTTAAGCCCAAATGCCTAAAACAGAATAAAAAAACTGCCGCTCACCGGAGCGGCAGTTTTTATGTATCGTGGAATGATTATGCGGCGGCTTCAGTGGTGTCGGCAACGGTTTCGGCCACGCCTTCCACCAGCTCTTCGGCAGGCTCATCGGTCACAATTTCTTCCAGACCGTCGGCCAGGGCTTCCAGGGTTTCGGTGTCAACCTCTTCCACATCCTTGAAGCAGAAGTCACAGGGGTCATCGCGCTTTTCAGCCATGGCTTCGGCAACGGTGCCGCTGAACAGGTTTTCCGGCTTGGTGTTGTTCAGGGTGTGGCAGCCTTCCACATGGTAGGACTTGCCCCAGCGGGTCCAGTAAACTTCGCCGTCAATGTTGCCGGTGGCGGCTACCATGGCTTCAGCATGGGCAACCTCTTCGGCCGAAACGGGGGCGTAGTCGATGGAGGCACCGGCAGTGCCCAGGAAGCAAACGGCGGCGATGATGGCGATCAGCTTTTTGCTCTTGGGGCTCAGGTCCTGGTTCTTCAGCAGCAGGATGCCCAGGGGGATGAAGCAGATCAGGCAGGCGATCAGACCCAACTGGCTCTTGAGGAAGAAGGTGAACTTGTTCTTCTTGGAGGGAGGATCGATCTTGTTGGAACGCTTCCACAGCAGCGAGCCGATGATGCAGGTGATGGCGTCGGCCACGATGAATACGATGGTCAGGGTCTCTTCGGTCAGGTTGATCATGCGGATGGCAAAAATTTCGCAAACCAAAGCAACGATCCACAGCACAACGGCACCGATGCGCAGGCCGGTGGCCGATTTGCCTTCGGCACGCAGTTCCACAGCCTTTTCCAGGCTCTTCTGCTTGGCGGTGCGCTTTTTCTTGGGCGCGGCCTTTTCTTCTTTTTCGTCCTTTTCTTCAGCCTTTTTGGCAGTCTTCTTTGCCTTGGGCTTTTCCTCGGCCTTTTCTTCTGCCTTGGGTTCTTCCTTGGCGGGTTCTTCGGCCTTTTCCTCGGCCTTGGGCTCTTCGGCATCCAGCTCGGCCAATGCGGCTTCGGCAGCGGCGGCTTCGGCACGGGCCTTGGCGGCAGCCAGTTCAGCTTCAGCAGCAGCGGCGGCAGCCTGGGCGGCCTTCAGCTTGGCTTCGGCCTCTTCGGCGGTCATCTTTTTTTCTTCTGCCATAACTTCAAACAACTCCTTATTCATCTCTATTTTTGATTGGGAAAATAGGGAATTTACTGTTGCTTTCAGTATACCAAAAACTGCCTGCCATTGCAATGCAACAGTCCCGCTTACCTTTTGGGCTGCTTGGGATAATAAAAGACCTCCCTTCGTCGAAGCGACGGAGGGAGATATGTTCCCAGACCACAACTGTTCGATAAATTGGAATTTGACTGCTGGTTATTCTAATTCTATTTTCATTCCAAGAAACCTTCTTTTCGTCCGAACACTGTGCTTCAACGTATATGTTGTAACCCCATTCACGATTGCATCGTGGATTTCTGTGATTTCTTTTGAAATATCATTTTCGTTCGCATACCAACCTAAAAAAGTCGTTGGTTCTTCACCGAACATTCCTTTTCCTTCACTTGTGCCAAAAAGGGCATACTGTGGAGATGATTTTCCACTAGACATTTTTCCAGAAGCCACAACTTTATGACATACAGCAATTACATGCTCGAATGGTGATGTTATCGTGATTGTTCCTATTACATTTTTGCTTTCAACATTGGACTCTTGTGCAATCTTTGTTGTCATTAAGCTATCCAGAGAAACATTCAATTTGCTTGAAAGCAATAGTAGTGTTTCTACTTCTGGGTATCCAATTCCTTGTTCCCATTTTGAGACAGCTTGACGACTTACATCAAGCATCTCGGCCAACTCTTCCTGTGAGAGTTGCTTTTCGTTTCTTAATTGTTTTAGATTTTCTGCAAAACTCATATACTTTGCCTCCTATCTACAACCAATTATAGGTTGTAAAAGAAGTGATATCTACCAACTTATATTTGCACTTTTGCAACTTCAAGTTGCAAAACGGAATCCTCGCCCAATTCTTATTTATCGTTCGGTTTACTTTATCATATTTCTCGGTTTACATCAATGCTTGGTAAAGCTGACGGAGTTGGATACCGTCAGTCCAAAAGTAAATTGGGACATGCAACATCCAATCTTGCAATTGGGGCGGAAAACAGTTATTATAAATTAAATATAGCATTTTCCCATCCTGTTTTCGGAGTGAACGTATAGAATGGACCAGCAGAAACAATACAGATGCCATAGATGCATGAACCAAGTTGCCGACCCCGGGCAGCCCTGCCCCAACTGCGGCTGGCATCAGGCTACCCCTGCGCCCGAGGGAGCCCTAAAGCCCCAAACGGTGCTGGGCGAACGCTACTTTGTGGGCCGTGCCGCCTACCAGAATGCCGAATGTTTTGTCTATGCCGCCTACGACAGGGAAGAGGACGCCCGCGTTTGGCTGCGTGAGTTTTTCCCCCACCAGATCGCCCGCCGCGGCCACACCGGCCAGGAAGTTCTGGTCTCGGCCGAAAACCGCCTTGCCTTTGAAGACTGGCGGGAAGATTTCCGCCAGCTTTACACCGACCTGCAGCGGGTGGGCAACCTCCACGCCGTCACCCCCGTTCTGGAACTTTTCGACTGGGGCGGTACGGTTTATGTGGTGGAAAAATACATCGCCTCCCTTTCGCTGCGGGAACACCTGACCCACAGCGGCGGCAGCATTGCCGCTCCGGCGGCCAAGCGGCTGTTTATGCCCCTGTTTGCGGCCCTTTCCCGCTTTCATGCCAAGGGGCTCATCCACGGCGGCATCTGCCTGGAATCCCTCTATCTGGACGCCAAGCAGAACGTATGGCTGCGCAGCGGCGGCACCCGCCAGCTTTCGCTGAGCGAACGCAGCAGCGATGTTGACGATTATTGTCCCCCCGAACAGCACGACCCCACTGCCTTCTGGAGTCCTGCCACCGACGTTTACGCCCTGGGCGGCGTGATGTACCGTGTGCTGACCGGTACCCGCCCCACCGGCGCCGAAGCCCGCCGTTCCGGCGACCCTTTGCTGGCGCCCATCGAACTGGACCCCGATATCCCCGAAAGTGTTTCCGACGCCATCATGTGGGCTATGGAACTGGATAAGGCCAAGCGTCCCCAAACGGTGGATGATTTTTCGGCGGCGCTGCTGGAATCGGAAAGCACCAACACGGCGGTGTTTGCCCCGCCCACCCCGGTCATCGAGGAAGAGGAGGTTCGCAAACCCACCATCAAAACGGTGCTGAAGCTCAGCCGGATCTCTCCTTCGGTCGCCTACTTCCTGCTGGGTCTGGTGCTGGTGCCGCTGATCATCGGCTTTTCTCTTTCTTATTTTTACGGAGAGGTGCTTGACCCCCTGATGGGGAATGAGCCGCCTGCGGAAAGTGCAAGCCCGGACCCGGTGGAAGAGCTGGTGGAAACCACCCCCTCCTTTGTGGGTGTTTATATCGGCACCCTGCAGGAGTCTGACGCCTATCTGCGCCAGTATCAGTTCAAAATCGAAGAGGACTTTGACGAAACCTATCCCGCTGGTGTGGTTTGCCGCCAGTTCCCCCGCAAAGGTCAGCCCCTGCCCGAAGACGGCACAGTCACCCTGTATGTAAGCCGCGGCTCGGCCTATGTTGAAATGCCGGTTGTGGTTGGCGGCACCCTCGATTTCGCCGTTGACCAGCTAAACAGGCTGAACATCAAGTATAATGTGGAAGAGGACCCGGAACTTTCGGAACAGGAGGAAAACCCGGAGTATCCCGAAAATTTTGTGGTAGGTACCGACACCGAACCCGGTACCCGGCTGCGCCGCTTCAGCGGAGAGGTCACTCTTTATTTGGCCCCATAATAAATAGCTCCCCCAACCAAGCCGGTTGGGGGAGTTTTTTTGCCTTTAATGGCCCGAAAAGGTGGTCAGGGTGCAGGTCACATCGATGCTCCAATCGGCCTTTGGCAGCAGGTCGGGCCAGTTTTGGCTGCCGATGCGGTTCCAATCCTTGGGGTGGCGGCGCTGCAGCCGTTCGCCAAAGCGCAGCGGGTCGCAGCGGCTGGCACACAGCTTTTGCAGCAGGGCGTCCAATTCCTCGACGGTTTGGCAGGCCGCTTCCTGTTGGGCGGCGGTCAACTGTTCCTCGCTTAAGTCATCCACGGCCGTCCCTTCCCATTGTGAGATCCGCCCCTTTATCTTCATTTCCACCCTAAAGTGGGGCTGTCCATTTTTCAGTTCCGCTTTCAGTTTGGTGTCAAAATCCTCCAACAGCACCGAAACGACGGTTTCCCCATCTAAATACATTTCCGTCATGACATTCCCACGGCCCGAATGGGCTAGAGCCAGCAATTGGGCTTCTTCGGAATTCAGTTCAAATGCCGGGGCATCCCCCCGCAAAGCGACTGCTCCCTTCAGCACCGGTTTGGCGTCGCTGTCCCTTCCCTCTACCCCAAGCAGGGGAAGGGACCCATCCCAGCCGTCGGTCTCCAGGGCGGAAAGAAGATCGATCAGGCGGCAGTCGGGCAGACGTTTTTCTTCTTCGGCCAGGCGCAGCTCCTGCTCGCATAGAACCGCGGGGGAGGGCTTGGCCTTTCCGTCGGCGACCTTCAAAAGGTCGGCGGCAGTTCCTTCGGCGGTGCAGACCATCATGGTGGCCCGGGTTTGGGGGCGGCTGTTGAAGTAGTCCAGAACATCGCGGAGGTTTTGTGCCGCCCCGCTGCCCAAAACAAGCACCTGGCAGCTTCCAAGATAGATCTCTTTGCCGTTTTGGGCGGCCTGCTGGGCGGCCTGGGTCAGGCTGGCTCCGCTGCCCTCCACCAACAAATAGGCGTCGCTGCCGCCGGCGTTTTCGGTGGTGTCGCCCGGGTCAAAAATTTGCAGGGTCAGGCGGTATTCTCCGTCTGAAACATCCACCCCCGCCGCCTGCACAATGGCCCGTTCCTCCAGTTGGGTGTTGGGCATGCAGCCGCAGCACAGCAGCGCGGCGGCAAGGCACAAAATCAGTTTGCTCTTTTTCATGGATGCTTCCTCCCGATTTGGGGTGAAAAACCTGCCAGCAAGGGGATCGCTGCCGTTGCCGCAAGCATGGCGCCGCCCCACAACAGGGGGCTTTCCCAGCCGCGGCCTATGGGGGAAGAAAGAGCGCACACCGCCAGCACAAGTGCCCCCGTTGTGCCAATGCAGAACAGGTTAGACCTGCCCGAAAGCAGGAACACACACTTTGCCCCAAGCCACAGGTACATGGCTCCCCGTATCACGGCAAGGAAGATCCACACCAACAGCAGCAGGGCGTCCAGCCGTCCAAAAACCGACCGTTCGCTGCCGCTCAGGGCCAGGGTATAAACCGGGTAGCTGCGCAGGGCGGCAAAGTTGCCCAGCACCGTAAGGGTCAAAAACGAAAGGAGCAGGGTAAACCCTGTCCACACAAAGGCGGCGCGGGCCGTCCAGCGCACGGCATCCCTGCGCACCGAGGGAAAGAGCAGCACCGCCGCCCCAAGCTCGCCGCAGCGGGCGGTGCTGAGCAGCGTCCCCTGCAAGATGGGGGAGAGCCCGCCTTCCAAGGGGCTGTGCAGGTTGATAAGGTCGATGCGGGGAAGCGACTGCACCACCAGGGCGGCAGCCAACAGCCCAAAGGCCAAAAACACCCCCATCCCCAACCGGGAAAAGGACTCCAGCCCCAGCCACACCGCATACAGCACCCCGGCCCACAGGGCAAGCAGAAGCCCGGTGCGGCTTGGCAGGCGGTAGATGGTGCCGGAGAGAAAATCGGCCTGCACCGTAAGGGTGTGGGCCGCCTGCAAGATACAGGATGCCAACCCCAACAGGGCGCAAAAATGACCTGTAAGGGCATTCTTTCGGTAGGCCAAGCCCAACAGACTGTCGGCGTCAAAATGCCGCAAAACCCAAATTGCCGGCAGCAGAAGCGCCAGCTCCAGCCCCAGGACGGGCAACTGAACCGCCAGGGTAACACTGCCGGGAACGGCCTCCTTTCCCGGGGAATAGGTCATCATGGAAAAGAGCCGCCCCAAAACCAGCAGAAGCAGAAGCTGGCGGCCGTCGATCAGTTTTTCATTCCAATGGGGGTTCATGAATCCGCCCCCTTGGTTTGCGGCCCGGGGGCGCCCGGAACCCGGTCCACCTCCATCATCCGTCGTCCCAGCTTGGTCCAGCTTTGGCGGTAGAGCATATCCCGCAGGCTGAAAAGCCGCAGCGGGCTGCCCGGCGCCGTTACCGGGGCGTGGGCCACTGTAAGGGCGCACAGGTTGCACAACACCAGGGCAAAGCCAAGCCCGATGCCAAAGAGCCCCCACCATCCCCCGGCCAGGATGAACAAAAACCGCAGTACCGTAACCGGCTCGTAGAGGGTGGGCACCACAAAGGCGCTGATGGCAGTAAGGGCCACCACCAGCACCAGCGGCGTGCCGATCAGACCCGCCTTTACCGCCACATCGCCGATGACCAGTCCCCCGGCAATGCTGACGGCGTGTCCCACCGGACGGGGCAGCCGCAGTCCGGCCTCCCGCATCACTTCATAAAAAAGGTGGATGAGAATGGCCTCGGTCATCAGCGAAAAGGGGGTGGGCTGCATGGATGCCGTGATGTTATAAAGCAGTTCCCGCGGCAAAAGCTGCGGGTGAAAGGTGCCGATGGCCACATAGCTGCCCGGCAGCAGAATGGTCATAAAAAACGAAAAATATTTGAGACACAGGATGAACAGGGCATAGTAGGGCCGCAGGGCGTAGTCGTCAAAACTTTGAAAATGCTCGCTGAACAAATAAGGCAGCACCAGCGCCATGGGAGTGCCGTCCAGCAGGATGACCACCCGCCCCTCGCTTATTTTGGCGCAGGCGGTATCGGGGCGTTCGGTGATTCCGATGCCTGAAAAAAAGGACAGGGGACGCCGCTTTTCCAAAAAGGGCTGAAGATAGCCGGTGTCCAGCACCTGTTCCAGTTTTATCTTTTTCAGGTTTTGTTTGATCTCTTCCAGCAGGCGGGGCGAAACAACGCCGTTGAGGTAGACCAAAAAGGCGTCGGTTTTGCTTTGGGTGCCAAGGGTGACCATCTCGAACCGCAGGGCCGAGGACTTGATGCGCCGCCGTATCATGGACATGTTGATGCGCAGCGGTTCGGTAAACCCCTCCCGCGATCCCCGCAGGTTCACCTCGCCCGAGGGCTCGGAAACCGAACGGAAGGAGAACCCCTGCAGGGCCAAACGGATGCCGCAGTCGGCGCCATCTACCAGCAGCACCCCAAAGCCGGACATAATAAACCGAAACACCTCGCCGACAGTGGCAACTTCCCCCTGGTCCACCGCCAGCACCAGGCTGCGGCGCACTTGCTCCAGCAGCTCTTCCGGGTCGGGACGCTTTAACTTTAGTTCGGTCAGCGGCGCCAGCACATTCTGGCCCAGCGCCACCAGATTGAACATTCCTTCGCACAGCACCAGGGCCACCGGGACGGAGGAGACCTCAAACTCGCGTATTACCAGGTCGGCGGTGTTGTGGCTGGCCGCCCGCAAGTATTCCAAATTTCGCTGCAAATGTTTGCTCAGGGGAATGTTTTCTCCCTCCGGCGGTTGGGGCGCGCGGTAGCCGGGAACGGTCCTTTCCTTCTGTTTCATTTCCATTTCTCCTAAAAACCATCTTCCTGTTTAGTTTGTTCGGCCTTTCTGCAATTATGTAGCGGCTCCGCTGCCGGGAATAGCCCGGCAAAAAACGGGGGAAGATAGGCAAAAAGGAGGAAAGCCCATGCTGATCCTTTCCATTCGAACCCTTGTGCTATATTTGGTCATTGTCAGCGGTTTGCGGCTGATGGGCAAACGCCAGCTTGGCGAGCTGCAGCCTTCAGAGCTGGTGGTCACCATCCTCATTTCCAACCTGGCCACCCTGCCCATCGAAGAAACCTCGGTGCCGCTGCTGGGCGGTGTCGGCCCCATTCTTCTTTTGGTCTGCTTCGAGGTGGTGGTTTCCTGGATCTCGCTGAAAAGCCGCCGGGCCCGCAAAATCATTTCCGGCCAGCCTGTAACGGTGATCCAGGACGGCAAAATTATGGAGGACCGCCTACGCGACCTGCGCTTTTCGCTGGATGACCTGATGGAAGAACTGCGGCAAAACAGCGTGTTTGACATCCGGGATGTGGAATATGCCGTGGTGGAGACCAACGGAAAACTTTCGGTGCACCAGCGGTACGGCGCACGCCCCCTCACCCCCGATATGATCGGGATGCCCAAACCCGGAGACGACTGCCCGCCGCCGGTGGTGGTTATCAGTGACGGCGAACTGCTGGCACAGTCGCTGCTCTCCTGCGGGCTGAAAAGGAGCTGGGTGGAAAAGCAGTTGAGGCGTCACAACCTAACGCTGGAGGAGGTTTTCCTTATGATTTGCGACCGCAATGCCTCCTACTTTTTGCTTCCCAAAGAAAAAACCGGCAAAAAGGCGGTGAAAAAGGGATGAAGCGGCTTGTTATCGCCTTGACCATCCTGGCAGTGTTGGTGGGGGCAAACATATACACCCACAGTTTGCTGGACCGCACCGGGATGGAGATGATGGAGCAAATTGAATATTTGGAAAAATTGGTAAACAGGAACGAGGCAGACCATTTGGTACAGCAGTGCGGAGCCTTGCAGCAAAAATGGCTGGAGACCGAAGGGATTTGGTGCCGTTTTATGCGCAGCGACAGATTGGAACCCATCACCATTGCGGCGGCCCGCCTGCCTGCCCTGGCACAGCACGGCCAAACCGCTGATGTAGCTGCCGAACTGTGCGAGCTCCGCATCATGCTTGGGGAAGTTTTGTCCTTTGAATCCCCCTCTTTTTCCGATATTTTTTGATTTTTACAAAACAGTATGAGATAGCCAGCGCCGCAAGGATTTGCCGCTGATATTTTGCCCCGGGCGAGAAACAGTAACCTCGGAACGAAAATGTTTTGGAGGTTGCCATGAAAACTGCTGCCCGAATTTTATTTTGTTTGTGTTTAACGGTGCTGTTGGGCTTTGGCTCGTTGGTGCTGTATCTGCGTTACGGTCTTTCGGACCGGTATACCCTTGCCGAAGGGGAGACCCTGCAGCTTCTGCGGGGGTCGCTGATCGGCCAAGAGGTGCGGGAAGATGGGGACGGCTACTGCGTTGACCTGGTGCTGCCCGGCGGAATGACGGTAAAGACGGTGCAGGTGGATGTGACCGAACGAAAAATGGTAATGCCCTCGGGAGCGCCCTTTGGCGTAAAAATGTTCACCCGCGGAGTCATTGTGGTGGGGCTCAGCGATGTTACCAGCGGCGGCCAGCGCCAAAACCCCGCCCGCAGGGCCGGGCTGGAAACGGGGGATATCATCCTGGAAATTGACGGCGAAGCGGTCAACGGCAACAAAATGCTGGGCCAGCGGGTGGCTGCCAGCCACGGCGAAGCGTTGCATCTGCTGGTGCAGCGGGATGAAACCTTGCTGGAAATGAGCCTTGTGCCCGTCTTTTCCGACACCGAAAACACCTGGCGCGCCGGGGTGTGGGTGCGGGATTCTTCGGCCGGCATCGGTACCATGACCTATTGGGACCCCACCACCGGGCAGTTTGGCGGCCTGGGCCACGCCATCTGTGATGTGGATACCGGGGAACTGATGCCCCTCAACAGCGGGCAGATCGTTGGGGTGGAGATCACCAATGTGGAAAAAGGCAAAAGCGGAGACCCCGGCGAGCTGCAGGGTAGCTTTATCAACGACGAGGTGTTGGGAGAACTCACCGACAACACCGCCACCGGCATTTATGGCCAAACGGCGGGAGGTGACGCCGAATACCTGTGCAGCCAGGAACCGCTGCCCGTTGCCCTGCGCACCGAGGTACACACCGGACCGGCGGCTGTTTTTACCACCATCAGCGGCAGCCAGCCCAAAGAGTATGACATCAACATCGAACGGGTGGATCCTTCCGCCTCTTCCACCAAGAACATGGTTATCCGTGTTACCGACCCGGAACTGCTGGCGCAAACCGGCGGCATCCTGCAGGGGATGAGCGGCAGTCCCATCATCCAGGAGGGTAAACTGGTTGGGGCCGTCACCCATGTTTTTGTCAACGACCCCACCCGGGGCTATGGCATCTTCATCGAAAATATGCTGGATGCGGCGGGATAAAAACGACAGGGGTATTTTGCCCCTGTCGTTTTTCTGTCGTATATGCTACAATGTTTTTAATAAATAATCTGCGAGGAACACATACGATGGATCAAATTTTTATGGAGAAAGCAATAGAATTATCGGCCAAGGCAGTTGAGCATGGCAATGAGCCTTTTGGAGCTGTTCTGGTGAAAGATAATGAGATCGTATATGAAAACGAAAACCAGATATATACGAGAAATGACCCCACCTTCCATGCAGAATTTGGGCTTATCCGCAATTTTTGTGAGGAAACAGGCATAACAGACCTGTCGGAATATACCCTCTATTCCAGTTGTGAACCCTGCTTTATGTGCTGTGGCGCTATGGTTTGGATAAAGCTTGGCAGGCTTGTCTATGGCGCAAGCGATATTAATTTGTGCGAAATTTTGGGTGTAAAAGGCTCTGAGTGCAGCAAAATCGTATTTGAACAAAGCGGAGCGAATATTGCGGTTACTTCCGGCGTTTTGCGCGAAAACGCAGTTGATGTACTGAAAAAGTATTTCATCAACCATAAAAAGTGATAAATCCGTATTTGCCATTGTAAATGAGGAGCACTGCATTCAGGAGACGGAAAATGGAGCAATTTGAAATACAGCAGGCAGTTGACCGCATCGGGCGGATGGAACTGATTTTTGATCTGCTGCAAAAAGTGGGGAACACCAGCCCGGCGGCTTTGCGAAACAATATGCTGCTGAAAGAACTGCTGTGGACCCTGACCGAATATTACGAGGGCGGCCAATGGCTGCAGGACTATGAACTGGACGAACAAGGACTTCTTCCTCAAAATTTGAAGCGGGGAGTCCTTTCGCAGGATGGGGTCTATAACTTCCTTGAGAAGCTACGGGAAGAATCCGAAAAGAACACATAAAAATCCCCCATACCCGAAGGTGTGGGGGATTTGCTGTTTTAGTCGACCTTTAGGGTCATTCGTTTGCCAAGGCTGCGCACCGAAAGATAAACGATGCCCCAAACAACAAAGTAGACGGCAACAAATATTGCGGTGAAGATACCCACGACCTTGCCGTCAAAGGGGATCCAGGCGTTGATCAGATAGCAGCTTAGATAAGAAACATAAAGCAGCAAAAAGTGGAAAAACAAGGACTTCATGATAGGCCAGTGTTCGATTTGGTTGAGTACGCTGGCGCCGGCGTGTACAAAGGCCAGCAGATAAGAGGACAGGATGGCGACCAGTGCCTCCGGGGCGGAAAGGGAGATGCCGCCCTCTGCGGCCGAAACACAGTAAAAAATGATGCCTACGATGATGGGGCCAAAGCCGCCGAACATCAGCCCACGGTGGAAAAATTCTTTTGTGTAAATGTTCATGTTAAATACCTAACCTTTCTTTGATAAATTTAATGTTCCGACGGGAAACATAGTCTTCGCTTCCGTTGGTGAAGACGACCTTCAGCGCACCGGCGATGGAGGCGTCAAATTTTTTAATTTTGCGGATGTTGGCGATGCAGGACTGATTGATTTTTATAAAGTCTTTTCCAAGGCTTTCTTCCAACTGATAGATCCTTGCTTTTATCAGAAAACTGCCCTCGTCGGTTCGGGCAAAAATGCGGTTGCTTTCGACCACAAAGCAGTAGACATCTTTGGGGTCAAGAAGGTTGACCGTCCGGTCCCGATAACCGTACAAGGTATCTGAAGTTTCGGCGGCAAGGGCTTCAATTTCTTCCACAAGGGGTGTTCGTTCTTTGGCATAAACGATGATTTCCTCCGGTTCCCGGTCGCCGATGATCACAGTGCATTTCATGTCCTCAGCTCCTTTCACCCACATTTTAGCACCTCAAAAATCGAAATCAACCGATCGTTAGCCTTTGGTCGTTTAGGCGGCGTGTTCGGCAATTTCAGGGTGCTGTTGTTTGCCCAACGGGGCTTGTGCTATAATGAATTAGGTCCGGCAGATAAGCCTGACCATAAAAAACAAAAGGAGATTGCTTTTTGAAGAAAACAATCAAAACCCTGGAGATTGTGGGCTGACCGGGAGGTTGGCAAAACCACATTCATGCCAAACCTCCCAGCATTGCGGTCAACAATCATCAGGAGGAAAAACAATGAACAAAAATGACTATATTATTCGTTTGGAACGAAAAGAAGATCACCGTGAAGTGGAAACGCTGGTAAGAGAGTCTTTCTGGAATGTTTACCGTCCCGGCTGTCTGGAACACTATGTCCTCAATCAATTGCGAAGTGACCCCGCCTTTGTGCCGGAACTGGATTTTGTCATAGAAAAGGATGGAAAAGTTATCGGCCAAAATGTGTTTGTGCGGGCGGTTATCAAATCCGACAAGGGCGATGAGGTTCCCATTATGACCATGGGCCCCATCTGTATCAGTCCGGAACACAAGCGCAAAGGGTACGGCAAAATTCTGCTGGACCATTCGCTGGAAAAGGCGGCCGAACTGGGCTGCGGCGCAGTATGCTTTGAGGGGAACATCGACTTTTACGGTAAAAGCGGCTTTGCCTATGCCAGAGAGTTTGGCATCCGCTACCACGGCCTGCCGGAGGGGGCGGATGACTCCTTTTTCCTGTGCAGGGAACTGATTCCCGGCTATCTGGAGGGTGTTACCGGCGAATATCAAACTCCCCGGGGATATTTTGTGGATGAGGAAGAGGCCGAGCGGTTCGACAAAAACTTTGCCCCCAAGGAAAAACTTAAACTTCCCGGCCAACTTTTCTAAACAACGAAGCTTCAGCGGGATGCCGTGTCGGTTTGATACGGCATCCCGCTGTTCATTTGGGCTAAAATCTGCTATGATGTTGTCATAGCTTTTTAAGGAGGACACCCCTATGTTCCGTGACCTGACCCGAAAAAACAAGGCGATATCCCGCGAAGAATGCATCGAACTGCTGCAAAGTCAACCCCGTGGGGTGCTTTCGGTGCTGGGGGACGAGGGTTATCCCTACGGCATTCCCCACAACCATTGGTACTGCCCCGAAGATGGGAAAATCTACTTCCACAGCGGCAAGGCTGGCCACAAGATTGATGCCATCAATGGGTGTAACAAGGCCTCCTTCTGTGTTTATGACCAGGGCTTCCGCAAAGAAGGGGAGTGGGCGCTGAACATCCGCAGTGTCATTGTGTTTGGCCGCATCGAAATTGTGGAAGACCACGCTTGGGCCATGGAAGTGACCCGCCGCCTCAGCTACAACTTTACCTCCGACAGCAAATACATCGAAGAAGAAATTGAAAAATACGGCAAAAACACCCTCTGTTTTGCCCTTGTGCCGGAACACATCACCGGCAAACTGGTAACAGAATCCTAAAAAAAGAACCCTTCGGAGGTCTCTCCGAAGGGTTTTGTGCGTTTATTGGCCCAACTGCCAGAAGGCAACGGCGCTGGCGGCGGCTACATTCAGCGAATCGACGCCATGGGTCATGGGGATGCGCACCGTGTAGTCGCAGTGGGCGATGGTGGCTTCGGCCAGGCCGTCTCCCTCGGTGCCCAGTACGATGGCCAATTTTTCTTCGGTCAGCAGGCACTCGTCCCTAATGCTGACCGAATCTTCGCTGAGAGCCATGGCGGCAGTTTTGAAGCCAAAGTCTTTCAGGTGGCTGATATCACCTTCCAACCAGGCCCAGGGAACCTGGAAAACAGTACCCATGCTGACGCGGATGGAACGACGGTAAAGGGGGTCGCTACCCTCGGTGCTTAATAGCACCGCATCCATGCCCAGCGCCGCCGCAGAGCGGAAGATAGCACCCAAATTGGT
>JAGAPB010000021.1 GCA_017847995.1 Oscillospiraceae bacterium | reverse complement strand
GTATCAATTTTAGGCAACATAGTATCAATTCGAAATATGGAAGGGGAATTTGTGGGATTTCCTTGAGGAAATAGTACTACAACTTTTTATTTTGTGCAAGACCTTTTTCCTCATTTTCTTTCCATGAATTGCCAGTGTTGTTGCGCTATTTTTATTATATTTGCATATATTTATTCCACATTATTTAGTTTATTTATACTTAAATCACCGATTTCCTCTATAATCCGCATAAAATGCGTATAAAAACTTTGTTAAATATGTACTCTCCTGATATTTGTCAATTCAAATGATTGATACTACAACTTTCTTCCATCTGAAAGCACACATTGACAAATTGATAGGATGAATTATAATGAATATAGGCAAATCATATAATTAGGGGTATGAAATATGGAAGAAGTAAGCAAAAGCGCCAATCCCGAAGGCACCAGAAGTGTCCGAAAAGCGGTTTACAACAGTATTCTGAACTATATTGCAGAAAATGATATTAAACCCGGGGAAAAACTGCCCCCGGAACATGATCTGGCTGAGATGCTCAATGTCAGCCGTACTTCGCTGCGCGAAGGCATCCGTATGCTGGAAGGTGCCGGTTTTATTTCCACACGCCACGGCGGCGGTATGTATGTCGCCGAATATGACGGTTCCATGCTGCTGGATTTTATCCAGTACAGCATCGGTTATGGACGCAACGATGTTTCTGACCTTTACGACATTCGCAAGTGCCTTGAAATCCACTACATCCGAGAGGCAAGCGAAAAGGTGACCCATAACCAGATTGAACGACTGAAGGAAATCACCGAGAAAATGCGTGAGTCCAATATCAGTGATGTTAATGAGTTGTTGGAATACCACTGGCTGGATATGGATTTCCACATGACATTGTACGAAAATATCTCTAATCAACTGGTAGTTCGCATGATTCAACTTTATTGGGACATTATGCTGACCCGTCATCTGCCCCAGCGCATGAATAACCTGCCTGGCATTATGGTGGGCAACCATGAAATGCTGATTCGTGCCATGGAAAGCCGAGACCCCAACTTTGCGCAGTCGGCTATGCGGGTCCATATGTTTGACAGCCATATTGTTTGATCTGCCGGATTGCCCAAGGAGCAATTTGTAATGCAAAAACTGTACGGCGTAGTTGTACCCATTGTCACTCCCCTTACTAAAGAAGATACCGTTGATGTGGAAAGTATCAAAAAGCTGGTCGATCACTGCATCAACAATGGTGTGGAAGGCCTTTACCCCTGTGGTACCACCGGAGAAATGATGTACCTCAGCTTGGAAGAGCGAAAATTGATCGCTGAGACTGTGGTAGCACACACCAACAAGCGAATTCCTGTGTTTGTTCACATCGGGGCCTGGAATCTAAAAGACACCATCGAACTTGCCCAGCACGCTGTAACCATCGGTGCCGATGGCATCGGTGTGGTAACCCCCACTTTCTTCAAGTTAAGCGACCGCGGCCTGATAGATTTCTTCAGGGCAGTCGCAGAAAGTGTCCCCGTTAACTTCCCTGTTTATCTTTACGGAATCCCGCAAAATGCGGTAAACGACATCTCCCCTGCTGTTGCCGAAGCTGTTGCACAGGCCTGTCCCAATGTGGTGGGAATCAAGTATAGCTTCGGGGACTTCACTCGTATGCAGCAGTTTATGTTGGTTCGTGACCAGAGCTTCAGTGTTTTGGCCGGCCCGGACCACATGTTTGCACCTTTCTGCTCGGCCGGCGGCGACGGGGTCGTTTCCGGCAACGCCATGTGCATTCCAGAGCATTATGACCAGCTATGGTCTGCCATACAGGCCGGAGATAATGCTTTGGCTACCAAACTGCAGCGTCGCACCAATGTACTGAACACAACCCTCTGCGCTATCAATAACATAGCCGCTTACAAAGTTATTTTGAAAAACGAGGGTATCATCTCCACCACCAAAATGCGCCGCCCCATGGAAAATCTGACCCCCGAACAGGAAGCTGATTTATTGTCCTCCATGGAAAAGCTGGAATATCGCAAGGTCATTATTTAACAGATAACAAGGTCATTATTTAACAGATAACGAGGTAATTGATCATGATTTATGCAAAAATGAAGGATGCTCTGCGCTACTGCGGCATCTCAGCCAATCTGGATTTGGCATTGGAACATGTAAATTCTGACTTTTTGGCCACTCTGGGCGAGGACCGCATCGAACTGAAAGGCACCGATGTATATGTTTTCAAGGTTCCTCTGACCACCAAGGTGGCATCCGAAACCCTGTTTGAAAACCACCATGACTATATCGACATCCATGTTGTACTGGAAGGTGCCGAAAGAATGGTGATCAACATTCCCGAAGCCCTGGAACCGGTGGAAGAAAAGCCGGAAAATGACGCCTACTTTTTCCGCGGCAATGATGGACAGGCTATGATCCTGACCCCGGGTAATTTTCTTGTGGCATTTCCTGAAGATGCGCACAAAACCCCCGGCGCGGTAGATGATATTCCTCAGAATATTGTAAAGGCTGTATTCAAGGTTAAACTGTAAAAAGCAAGCAAAGGCCTATCCAAACAAAGCATTTGGATAGGCCTTTGTTTTTTATCTTATTCTTTCAGGGGGAGCTATCTTGCGAAGCCGCCTGCCCCAGACAACCTTGCAAAAAAGCCAAAGGTGCATCAATGGCAATCGATGCTGAACTTCCACCATTGTACTCCCCTATACGCAAACCTTTTGGGGGCATTTTCAGCAGGGGCACAAATTGACTAAAAACCATGCTAATGATATGATGTTCCTAACAGCATCAACACATTTTTTCAGATACAAAAATACTTTTGTGCGGCATAATTGCTCTAAACACAATTTCTTTTTCATGGGGGATTCATTATGACCAGACAGTCTTGCGCAGAATATTTCGGCACCTGCCCCAATGGCGAAAAAGTATCGCAAATCACGCTGACCAGTGGAAGTTTTTCCTGCCAGATCCTTACTTTGGGAGCCACCATACGCAGTTTGCTGGTCCCGGACCGCAATGGGATGCCGGTTGATGTGGTTCTGGGTTATGATACCCTGGAAGAATATCTTTCACGGGATGGATACCTGGGCGCCACCATTGGCCGCTTTGCCAACCGCATTGCAGGCGCACAATTTAAGCTGAACGGAACCACCTATCCTCTTGCGGCCAACGATAATGCCAATCACCTTCACGGTGGGCTGAAAGGTTTTTCTCACCGCATATGGACTGTGGAACAGCTTGAGGAATCCTCAGTTGTGTTATCCCTGCACAGTGCGGATGGCGAAGAAGGATACCCCGGCAATCTGACGGCAAGTGTCTGCTATTCCCTATCCGAAGCTGGACTGACCGTTCGCTACAGGGCAACTTCCGATGCCGACACGATCTGCAGTTTGACCAATCACAGCTATTTCAATCTTTCCGGTCACGATGCCGGAACCGTTCTGGAGCAGGAAATTATGATACACGCCCAGAACTATACCCCCAGCGATGCTCAAAGCATCCCCCTGGGCTGTATCGTTCCGGTAGAAGGAACACCCATGGACCTGCGAACCCCCGTTCTCATTGGTGCCGGCGTGGACTCCCCTTTCCCGCAGATAAAGCAGGCAAAGGGTTACGACCACAATTATGTCATTGACGGACAGGCCGGGGCTTTGCGTCCTGCCGCGCAGGCTTTTTCCAAGGCTACCGGTATTTCGATGCAGGTCAGCACCACGCTTCCCGGTGTTCATTTTTATACCGCTAACTTTATTGAACCGGGGCGAAAAGGCAAGGGCGGATGTGCCTATGGCCCCCGCCACGCCTTCTGCCTGGAAACACAGCATTTCCCCGACGCCCCCAATCAGCCCGCCTTTCCTTCGGCCCTGTTAAAAGCCGGGCAGGAATATGACCACACCACGGTATTTGCCTTTGGGAAATAAATGAAGCGCAGATAAAAACACAGGGAACGATCAACGATCGTTCCCTGTGTTTTTTTATTTGCTGTTTCGGGCAAAATCCCATGCGCTGCGGCACATATCTTCAACAGAGTGGGTGGCCTTCCAGCCCAGAAGTATTTGGGCCTTGGAGGCATCGGCCCAGAAGGCAGGAAGGTCGCCATCCCGTCGGGGACCTACCACATAAGAAAGGGTTATATTGTTGGCCTTTTCAAAGGCATGGACCAGTTCCATGACCGAAACACCGTTGCCGGTGCCCAGGTTGACGGCTTCCACGCCTTCGTGTTCCCGGGCGTATTCCAAAGCCTTCAAATGGCCCACGGCCAAATCGACCACATGCAGATAGTCGCGCTGGCAGGTGCCGTCCGGAGTGGGATAGTCATCGCCAAAGATGGTCAGCTTTTCCAGCTTGCCTGCGGCAACACGGCCGATATAGGGCATCAGGTTATTGGGAATGCCATTGGGGTCATCCCCCAGCAGACCGGATTCGTGGCTGCCGATGGGGTTAAAGTAACGCAGCAAAATGGCACAACAGTCGGGATGTGCGGTCACATAGTCGGTCAGGATCCGTTCGATCATCACCTTGGTCCAGCCATAGGGGCTGGAAGACTGGATGGCAGGCATCTCTTCCTTGTAGGGATAGGGATTGTTGGGGCCGTAAACGGTGGCCGAAGAGGAGAATACAAATTTTTTGCAGTCAAACTCTTCCATCACTTCCATCAGGGTCATGGTGCTGTCAAGGTTGTTGCGGTAGTACTGCAAGGGCTTCTGCACACTTTCGCCCACCGCTTTGAAGCCGGCAAAATGGATGACCGCATCGATGGGGTGGTTTTCAAACACACCGCGCAGGGCCGCCTTGTCGGCACAATCAATTTTGTAAAAAACAGGACGCTTTCCGGTGATGGTCTCGATGCGATCGATGACATCAGCCTTGGCGTTGGAAAGGTCATCGGCTACAACCACCTCATACCCGGCAGACTGCAGCTCCACTACCGTATGGCTTCCAATATATCCGGCACCGCCGGTGACAAGAACGGTCATAATAAATCCTCCTACAAAATAAGTTGATGGTCGTGGTCGGTTCTGCAAAGCATGGTCCGTGTCATTGCCCCCCTTAGGGAAGAGTATCCCCGTACAGTTTCCATCCGTAAAAATATCATGATTATTTTCTTTAAAATCAACGCAGAGAATTCCACTTTTATTTTACCACAAATCGGGGAAAGGGAGAGATTTAAATCAAATATTACAGATATTTCCCCCAAAAACAACCTCATAACACGCATTTGTTGTGAATCCGAAGAATCCTCCTGTCTCCCCAAGCAATAAACGCGTCGTATTAGCAAAACAGGCAGCCGCTTTCAGCGGCCGCCTGTTTTATTATTTCAACATAGAAACAGCGTCGTTGATGCTCTTTTCAAAGGCTTCTCTGCCATATTTGTCCACTTCGGCCAGATCCTTTGTGCCGTGGGTAAGGCAACCGGCGCCGCCAATGCAGCCTCCAACACAGGCCATACCCTCAATAAAGTTTTCCTGCAGAACATTTTTGCTTTTTTTCAGAAGCGCCATCCGGCATTCTTCAATGCCGTTGCACACTGCCGGTTTCAGGTCAAACTCGATCCCCTGTTCCAGAAGGCCCTCTGCCACCGCATCGGACAAGCCGCCGGAACGGGCAAAAATTCTGCCATAATAGGAGGCGTTATCCAAAACCTCTTCTTCCAAAGTGGTGATGTCAAAATCTCTGCTGTCAAACAAGGCCTGCAGCTCTTCAAAGGTAATGACCACATCTACCAGATCCTTGACAGAATCAAGCTGTGCCTCCGCCTTTTTGGCGGTGCAGGGACCAACAAATACGATTTTGGCCGTTTCATCGATCTTTTTGATGTGCTGGGCCAGGGTGGCCATGGGAGAAAGATTGTGAGAAACCAAAGGCAGCAGATCGGGGAAACTCGATTTGATGTATTGTACGAATGCCGGGCAGCAGGAGCTGGTCAAAAAGCCCTTCTCCGCAAGTTCTCTGGATTCAGCCTGGGCGACCATATCTGCACCAAGGGCGGCTTCAATTACGGTATGGAAGCCCAGATGCTTGAGGCCTGCAACGACCTGTCCCAGCTTGGCATAAGAGAACTGGCTGGAAATGGAAGGGGCCACCAAAGCATAAACTTTATATTCGGTGTTTTCCTTGCTGTTTTTGATGAGGTCTATGGCATCAAGAATGAAGGATTTGTCGGTGATGGCGCCAAAGGGGCACTGGTAAACACAGGCGCCGCACTGGATGCACTTGTCGTTGTCGATCTTTGCCGCCGACTTTTCCTCATCAATGGAGATCGCTTTTACCTTGCAGGCAATTTGGCAGGGGCGTTTGCGGTCAATGATGGCCGCATAAGGACAAACCTGTGCACATTTGCCGCATTCCACACACTTGGATTTATCGATGTGCGCCACATGGTTATGGTCAAAGGAAATGGCCCCTCTTTTGCACACATCCTCGCAGCGGTGGGCAATGCAGCCACGGCAGGAGTCGGTCACTTCATAGCCGGCACCGGGGCATTCGTCGCACGCAATGTCGATTACCTGAATCACGTTGGGGTTGTTGCGGTCTCCCCCCATAGCCATTTTGACACGTTTGCCCAAAATGGCCCGTTCCTTGTAAACGCAGCAGCGCATGGTGGGAATCTTGCCGGGAATGATCATATGAGGAAGATCCATAACATTCTGAAGCAGGGTATCGTTCCAGGCATGACGGGCAACTTCGCGCAGAACTTTATACTTCAGATGCTGTACCTTTGTATCAAACTTTCTCATGAAATTCGTTTCTCCTTAGAAATAACTTACCTTGATTCGTTTTCCCATCTGTCTTAAACTCTTGGAAAGCTCTTCCACAAGATTCATTTTAATATGGAAATTGATGGGCAGATCGGGGTTTTGATGCGCAGGGTTTACCGCCCTGCCCACATAGAAATTGATGTCGGTGGCCTCTTCAAACAACAAGCGGCAGATCAGGGATGCGCCATCCCTGCCCAGGCTCCATTCCTCATACATTGTGTTTTCGCCCAAATAGTCTTTGGCGTATTCCACCACCTTATTGACGGTAATAACACCCTCGGTCACAAGGTCTACCCCTTCAATTTCGGCAATGGGAGGGATATCGCTGCGGACAAAGTTCAGGCTGGTCTTTACAGGCTTTTTGAGGAATTTGGCCGCAATGGACGAGGTGGTGCCGCCGCAGATGATATGCTTGCCTTCCTTGGAAAAGAAAAGGGACATCATGCGGTCGGCGTCGTCACGATTGGAGGGAGGCCCAAAGAGCATATTCATCGGTTCTCTTTTGCGGATGCGCACAACACAGGCGGTGGCATCGTCCCCCGGCTTATGCCCATAGAGCTTGTCACATTCATCCACCAGCATGGTGGAAAGGTTCTTGGCCGTATAGCCGGCAGGAGCCAATGTCTCAATAAAATCGGCAATTTGGTCCCTTCTCCAGCCAAAATTATAGGTGATACCAATTCCGGCGTGGGGGCAGCCGTCGCTCATAGCCACAAAAATATCATCTTCCTGCAGCACAATGTTTGATTTATAAATGGTCTTTCCGCCAATGTTCATCTCGCGCTTGGGATAGTCCCAGTTTCTTCCGTCCCTGATGATGATGACATGAGGATTATCGTACTGGATAATTTCCGCTGTTTGATTATTTTTGAGATGAATGATGGTAAAGGTGGAGTAAGCCACACCACGCACCGAGCACACCGGAAGGGTGGCGGCAATGGTCTCTACGCATTCTTCCAGCGAAAGCCCTTCGGAAAGCATGGTGGAAATGATTTTGGAGGTGAGGGTGGAAAGAATGCTGGCCTTTACACCGCTGCCAAGACCGTCCGACAGTACGATAACGGTGGAATTGTCGTTGGGTTCAACAATTTCCACGTGATCACCACAGAGCTGTTCCCCATAGTGATTGATACTTTTATATCCGATATCGGCGCACAAATCATTCATCAGTGATAGACTCCTTTAGCTTAGCAAGCGCAATTTTGGTTTCTGCCGCAGTTTCGCCAAGAAGGGAGGCTATTTCCTGAACGATACGCATTTGCTTATCGACCACCTTATCGGCAACCTCAACGGTTTGGCGGCTGATATTTTCCTTCTTCTTGCGCTCGCTTTCTTCGTCGGTAACATCACGCAGAATACCAATCAGAAGGTGAAGGTCACGGTCATAAATGACAGTCTGTTCCACATAGCGCTTGTATTCAGCAAGATAAACTCTTTCATCACGAACGCCATATCCGGTATCACGAACCTTGATGAAGGTGGAAGGATCCATGATACGGACCACCTGGTCGCCGAGGATATCGCTGGCATAACGAATGTTCATGATCTTTCTGGCGGCGTCATTGATCTGCTGTACCTCAAGCTGGTCGTTCAGAACAATGAGGCCGTTGGGGGTGTTTTTAACAATGATGTCAGAAAAACCTTCCGCCTTATCCTTGAGGAAAGGAAGGCACATGGAGATCTCGGCCTTGCCCTGATAGATGGCAATGGCCTTTTCGCGGCAGGTGTTATAGCCGCAGGAGCCGCAGTTCAGTTCCTGCGACGGCTTAAATTTGCCCATCTGGCGAAGGATCTGACCAATTTCCAGGTCGGAAGGCATCTGGGCGTGACGGGGGATAAATTCGAGAGACTTTTTCAAATCGATCGCCTTATAGTCGGACACCTCGAAATCCTTGGCGCCGGCATAGTTCGATACAGCGATATAGTCCTTTACCACCGAGGAATGATGGTATTTTTCCATAACAGGACCGCCAACGCAGCTACCGGCACAGGCCGACATTTCAATAAAGCACTTGTGGATCTTTCCGTCCTCTATGTCTTTCAATGCTGCCGCGCAATTCTCGACACCATCCAGGGCCAGGAAGGAATAGCCATAGGTTTCCTCTTGATCCATGGTTTTGAGAATGCCGCCGGTGGTGGGAAAGAAACGGGCCCGGGAGCAAACGTCACTGTCCATTTCCTTTTCCAGTTCGATCCCTTCGTCCTTGAGCCATTCGCTCAGCTCTTCAAAGGTAAGGACTGCATCCACAAAGCCCTCATAGTGCTCCGCTTCATCCTTTTTGGCAACGCAAGGCCCAATAAAAACGGTTTTTGCGTTGGGATAACGGGATTTGATGTCCTTGCAATGAGCCTGCATCGGGGAAAGAACATCAGCAAGATATTCCAAAGCAGCAGGATAATGCTTCTGGATGAGCAAATTGATGGAATGGCAGCAGGAAGTGATGATGACATCGCGATCTTCTTCGCGCAGCATTCTCTCATATTCATTCTTTACAATGGTGGCGCCAATCGCAGTCTCTTCTACGTCGTGGAACCCCAGTTTTTGCAGCGCTTTGCGCATCGCATTGATGCCGATCCCCTCATAATTGGCAACGAAGGAAGGAGCCAGGCTGACGATGACCGGAGCCCCACTTTGGATGAGGACCCTTGCCTTTTCGGTCTCGTTGACAATTTCTTTGGCGTTTTGAGGGCAAACAACAAAGCACTGACCGCAGAGAATGCACTCATTCCCAATAATATGGGCCTGATTGCCCGAAAAGCGAATGGCCTTGACCGGACAATGTCGGATGCATTTGTAGCAGTTCTTACAGTTGGATTTTTTAAGAGCCAAACAATCGGGCATACCTGTCAATTCCTTTCGTTATTAATTCTTTGCAGCACATGTTCCGCAAAAAAATCCTTAAACGTTTCTTTGGTAACGCCAACATGGATCTCATCGTCCACCTGAATGGTGACGCCGATCCGGTTGCACTTGCCGATGCAAAAACTTCCGCAGAGTGTTACGTCCTCTTGAAGATGGTGCTCTTCGATGGCACTTTGCATCAGTTCCACGATATCATGCGAACCTTTAAGATGGCAGGAGCTGCCGATACAAACCTGAATAATCATTTCATCACCCGTGCCTTAATCACATTTTCGAAGAAATCAGCCGTGGTATCGGGCTTAAGCGAAAACAGTTCTTCTTCAACGGTCACGCAAACACCCTGCTGGCACTTGCCAATGCAAAAAGTGCCGCACAGTTCAACTTCATTTTCAATGCCGTTTTCCCGAACAAGGGTGCGGAGTTGGTCCAGCACCATACGGGACCCTTTTACATGGCAGCAGCTTCCGATGCAAATAGTAACTTTCATTCCGTTCGTCTCCTTTGCAGACATTATCATGAAGTTTATTGGAATCTCTTTTGCAAACAAATCTTACCGTTCCCCTCTTGGGGGAACGGTAAGATCCATTGTTGAGGTTCGACAGCCGATTTGCAGAAAACGGCCGTAATGAAATATGGGGATGGCTCAGTCGACCTTGGGGCCTGCAGCAACCAGGGCCTTGCCTGCGTCGTTGCCGGTGTACTTAACAAAGTTCTTGACAAAGCGGCCGGCCAGATCCTTGGCCTTGGTTTCCCATTCGCCGGCGTCGGCATAGGTGTCGCGGGGATCCAGGATGCCGGTGTCTACGCCGGGCAGTTCGGTGGGAACTTCCAGGTCAAAGTAGGGGATTTTCTTGGTGGGG
>JAGAPB010000020.1 GCA_017847995.1 Oscillospiraceae bacterium | reverse complement strand
GGCGCTGCATATACCGATATTTCCAACGCCTCCACCATCAGCTCTTTGAACCTGCACACCCACCAGTGGGACCAGAAAATTTTTGACAACCTGGGTGTTGGCGACCTTTTGGAACGCATGCCTGCCAACATTGTTAACTCCGCCGCCACCGGCAGTTATGTTTCTGCCAAGGCTGCTGCCGAAACCGGCCTGAAGGAAGGCACCCCCGTTATGGGCGGCCAGGCTGACATCTGCGCCTGTGCTTTGGCCACCGGTATCACCGATGCCGAAACCCTCTGCCTGATTCTGGGTACCTGGGGCATCAACGAAGCCATTGGCCCCAAGGTCATCTCTGACCCCAACTTCTTCATGACCTCCCTGTATCCTATTGACGGCTACTACCTGCACACCGAAGGCTCCACCACCTCTGCCTCCAACCTGCAGTGGTTTGTTGACAACTTTATGGGTGAAGAAAAGGCCGCCATGGAAGCCGAAGGCAAGAATGTTTACGACGCCTGCGAAGAAATGATCGCCTCTGTTCCCTACGATGACAGCACCATCGTATTTGTTCCCTTCCTGTACGGCACCAACGTCAACCTGGACGCCAAGAGCTGCTTCATCGGTCTGAACGGCCGTCACGACAAGCGCTATATGCTGCGTGCCGTTTACGAAGGCATCATGTTCAGCCATATGTACCACATCGAAAAGCTGGAAAAATACCGTGGCACCGAATTCAAGAAGGCCCGTATTTCGGGCGGCGGCGCCGGTTCTGCCACCTGGGTTCAGATGTTCTCTGACGCCCTGCAGATCCCCATCGAAGTACCCGCTGCCAAGGAACTGGGCTGTCTGGGCGCTGCAATCTGCGTAGCCATCGGCTCCAATGCATTCGACAGCTATGAAGATGTTTCCAAGACCTTTGCAAAGATCAAGAAGACCTATCAGCCCAACCCCGAACGTGCCGCTTACTACAAGACCAAGTACGGCATCTATAAGAAGCTGCTGGAAGCTCTGGATGGCGTATGGGCCGATTTTGCCGCTATCGAAAAGTAAATCTTTCCAAAGAATAGGAGAGTACCATGTCTGGCAACGCAAAATATGATTTTGAAACCATGGTCCAGGTCGCCAAAATGTACTACCAAAAGGAAATGAACCAACAGGACATCGCCAAGGAATTCGGCTGGTCCCGCTCGATGGTATCCATGATCCTTTCGGAAGCCAAGGAATGCGGCATCATTGAGGTGCGCATCCACGACCTGACCTCCAATGACGAGGAACTTTCCCAACAACTGAAAGAGCGCTTTAACCTGCAGGACTGCATCGTTGTTCCCACCAGCGCCACCTCCCTGCCCCTGCTGCTGAAGATCGTGGCAGGGCAGGCGGCCCGCTTTGCCGCCAAAGCGATCCGCAACCACTCTGTGGTGGGCATGGCCTGGGGCACCACCTGCCAGGAATTTATGTCGGCTTTTCCCGAAAATTCCAACCTGGTGGACGTAAACGTTGTTCCTCTGATCGGCGGCAGCGCCCGCATTTCGCTGGAATATCAGCTCAACGAGATGGTTCGTATTTTTGCCGAAAAGCTCAAGGGCATCCCCTCTTTCATCTACGCTCCCTCTCAGGGTGACACCATGGAAGATAAAATGCTGTATATGAAGAGCCTTTATATGCAGGACATTGCCCAGAAGTGGAAGCGGCTGGATACTGTTATCATCAGCGTCGGCGCTCCCCCCGAATATTACGCCGGCCAGATGAACCTGGACCCCTACGAGCTGCGCGAAAAGTTCCTGGAAAATCCCCTGCGCCCGGTGGGCGACATCCACGCACGGCGCATCACCTACAACGGAAAGTTCATCAATTCGGACTATGACAACCGTTTGATCTGTGCCGAAGAAGCCGACCTGCGCAATGCACGCAAGGTCATTTGCGTGGCAGGCGGCAAGCACAAGTCCTTGTCCATCATCGGTGCCCTGCGCACCAAGCTGATCCACAGCCTGATCATCGCTGCCTCCACCGCACGCATCGTACTGGATCTGCTGGACAGCGAACCCGATCCCGCGCAATAAATTCAATACTGCAAAGGGCGGTGTTTCGTTGGAAGCACCGCTCTTTTTTAGGGAGGAAACTGTTATGCTGCTTGGCATCACCATGGGTGACCCTGCCGGGGTTGGCCCCGAAATCATCGTTAAGGCTCTGGCCGGAGACCCCGCCCTGCGCCGCCGCTGTGTGGTTTACGGCGCAAAGTGCATCCTTGACCACTACAACAACGTCTTTGGCCACGGGCTTACCATCCAGGCTGTCGGCTCCCCCGACCAGGGCGACCCCGACGCCCTGCGGGTGCTGGAGCCCGTTCCTTTGGCCATGGAGGATTTTGAGATCGGCAAGGTTTCCGCCCTGTGCGGCAATGTGGCCTTCCGCTGCCTGGAAGCCGCTGTAAAAGACGCCCAGGCGGGCAAGATCGGCGCAATTGTAACCGCCCCGCTGAACAAAGAAGCCATGAACAAGGCCGGACACCATTACGACGGACACACCGGCGCCCTGGCCCATCTGACCAATACCCCCCGCTGCGCCATGCTGCTGTGGACCGACCTGCTGAAGGTCATCCATGTTACCACCCATGTTTCCATGCGGCAGGCCTGCGACATGATCAAAAAAGACCGGGTGGTGCAGACCATCGAGCTGGCACACGAAACCCTGGCGCGGGCCGGATATGCCCAGCCCCGCATCGCCGTGGCCGGGCTGAACGCCCATGCCGGCGAAAACGGCCTCTTCGGCACCGAAGAAATTGATGAGATCATCCCCGCCGTGGAAGAATGTAAGGCAAAGGGTCTGTGCGTGGAAGGCCCCCTGCCTCCCGACACCGTTTTCCTCAAGTGCAAAAACAAGGTGTACGATGTGGTGGTGGCCATGTACCACGACCAGGGCCACATCCCCCTGAAGCTGCTGGGCTTCCAGGATGGGGTGAACATCTCGGTGGGTCTGCCGGTGCTGCGCACCTCGGTGGATCACGGCACCGCCTTTGACATTGCGGGCAAGGGCATCGCCGCCGAAATCAGCCTTCTGGAGGCTATCAAGGTGGCCGATCTTCTTTCGGCCGAAAAGTAAAAAATCCCCGTGGGCAGCCTTTTTGGTGCGCTCACGGGGTTCTTTTTTGTCCCACAAACAAGGGGCATTTGCATTGACAAACCCGCTGTGGTTGCTATACAATTATTGTTTGTGGAAACCCTTTCCACAGACCCGTTTGTTCGTCAATAACCGGGGCAGTGTGTATCCCGGATTATAGGAGGAAAATACTATGCAGGATAAAATCAAGGCTGCGGCCGAACATTACGCAAAACTGGTGGAAAACCAGCTGGCCCGCGTACAGCGCATGAAGGAACAGGGTGACTTCCTGGACTATGCCAACATGGATAAGATCATCATTGGCGTGTGCGGCGGCGACGGCATCGGCCCTGTGATCACCAACGAATCGGCCCGTGTACTGCGCTTTTTGCTGAAGGACGAAGTGGCCTCCGGCAAGGTTGAATTCCGCGACATCGAAGGCCTTACCATTGAAAACCGTGTGGCCCATATGCAGGCCATCCCCGACGATGTGCTGGCTGAACTGAAGGCCTGCCACGTCATCCTCAAGGGGCCCACCACCACTCCCCGCGCCGGCGACCCCTGGCCCAACATCGAAAGCGCCAACGTTGCCATGCGCAAGGAACTGGACCTGTTTGCCAACGTTCGTCCCGTCAAGGTTCCCGAACAGGGCATCGACTGGACCTTCTTCCGTGAAAACACCGAGGGCAGCTACGCCCTGGGTTCCAACGGCATTCATGTGGACGATGACCTTTCCTTCGACTTTACCGTAACCACCACCGAGGGCACCGACCGCATTGCCCGCCTGGCCTATGACTTTGCCAAAAAGAACGGCAAGACCCGTGTTTCCATCGTTACCAAGGCCAATATTATGAAGACCACCGACGGCAAGTTCCTGCGCCTGTGCCAGAACGTTGCCGCTGAATATCCCGAGATCACCACCGATGACTGGTACATCGACATCATGACCGCCAAGCTCATTGATGAAAAGCGCCGCCGCGACTTCCAGGTGTTCGTTCTGCCCAATCTCTACGGCGACATCATCACCGACGAAGCCGCCGAGTTCCAGGGCGGTGTAGGCACCGCAGGCAGCGCCAACATCGGCAAGCGCTACGCCATGTTTGAAGCCATCCACGGCTCGGCCCCCCGCATGGTGGCCGAAGGCCGCGACATCTACGCCGACCCCTGCAGCATGCTGCGTGCCGCCGTTCTGCTGCTTTCCCACATCGGCTATCAGGAAGAATCGGACAAGCTGGCCAAGGCGCTGGATATCTGCACCGGCCCCGACGCCGCCATGAAGGTGACCGGCCGCAACACCGGCTGCACCTGCAAGGAATTTGGCGACTATGTTATGGAGACCGTTACCAGCCTGTAAGGCGCAGCCCATCCCAGTTTGGAAAGGATGACACCTATGGCTACCACCCCATCCAAAAAACCGACCATTTCCACCTCGGTCATCAAGCGTCTCCCCCGCTACCGCCGCTTTTTGCGCGACCTGCGCCATGATGGCATCACCCGCATCTCTTCCAAAGAGCTGGCCCACCGCATGAACCTGACCGCAAGCCAGATCCGCCAGGACCTGAACTGCTTTGGCGGCTTTGGCCTGCAGGGCTATGGCTACAATGTGGACGACCTCTACCGCGAGATCGGCACCATCCTTGGCCTGGATAAGTGCCGCCCCACCATTCTGCTGGGTGCAGGCAATCTGGGCAAGGCAGTTGCCCGCCAGCTTGATTTTCAAAGCATCGGCTTTGACCTCATCGGCATCTTTGATAAAGCTCCCGAGATCATTGGGCGGGAGATCCGGGAGATCACCGTTGCGGATGTTGCCACCCTGGAAGATTTTTGCAAGGAAAACCACCCCGAGGCCGCCATCCTTTGCGTTCCCCGGACACAGGTGCCCGCCCTGGCCGATATGTTGGTGGAACACGGTGTCAAGGGCTTCTGGAACTTTTCCCACTGTGACCTGACCAACCGCTATGACAACATCGCGGTGGAAAGCGTACATCTCTCCGACAGCCTGATGACCCTTTCCTATCACCTCAACGCCCAACAGGACAGCAAAAAGAAATAAGCATCAAAAAACCTCCGATTCGCTGAATCGGAGGTTTTCTTTTTCAAAACTCTTCGGTTTGGCCTATCTTGTCCAACAGCACCAGCCGGTAGGCCAGGGGTGCGTTTTTTTCGGCATCCCGCTGCACCGCCCGCTGGAAGGGCGACACAACGCCATCCTTGACCTCGGCCAGATGGTACACCACCACGGTGGAGGGTGCCAGGCGGCGGATGATCTCCTGCCCATTGGGGTTGAGGTAGAACAAAGGGTTGACGAACATCACGTCGGTGTGAGTACCGGCAAGGGCGGTTTCGAACCAGGCGGGTACGCAATCGGAATCCCCGGTGAACAGCAGACTTTTCCCCTCAAAATCCAGCAGGAAGGAGCAGCTTTGCACATCCTGGAACTGGGCCCCGGTGTGGCGCATGGCCGCCACCACAAGCCGGGCATTACCAAGGGTGGTGCGGAAGCTTTCGCCATCGGCGATGGCGGGAGCGATGCATTCCACCCCGGTGAAGTCTGCATATTCCTTCAGCGCCGCAAGGCGGCCGCCTCCTTCGGCGGGGACCACCATGCCCTGCACCCGGTTGTTCTGCACATAGGTTTGGGTCAGCCCGGCCATAAAGTGGTCGATGTGCTCGTGGGTAAAAAGCAGATAATCGATGTCGGCCAGCGGCCCAAAGCCGCACAGCATCTCGCCCAAAACATTCTGGGGCACGCCGTTGAATTCCAAAAAATCGTTGGTATGTATGCCGTCTATCAAATAACGAAGGCCCTTGTGCTCCACCAACACGCCCGCATTGGCGATCAATGTAACCTTAACAGCTTCCAAACAGGGCACCTTCCTTTCCTTGGGGCTTAAAAACAGTGCTATTGTACCACAAAACCGCCCCTTTGCAAAGGTAAAACCCCATCCCCACCGTGGTGGGAACGGGGTTTTTGCTTTGCTTTGTTACTTGATGGAGTTTTCGTAGCTTTCGATCATCTTTTTGACCATCTGGCCGCCGATGCTGCCGGCCTGGCGGGAGGTCAGGTCACCGTTGTAACCCTGCTTCAGGTTTACGCCAACCTCGTTGGCAGCTTCCATCTTGAACTTGTTCATGGCTTCCTTTGCGCCGGGAACGACATGCTTGTTAGACATAATGTTTTCTCTCCTTAAAAATCTCATGTTTTATTACTGCGTTTGCAATAATATTATGGGATTTTTGCCGGGAGGTATAACAGGTAGTTTCGGGTGGAAATTTCGGAAAAAAACGTTTGATGTGGCAAAGAACGCCACAAAAAGCGAAGCGACGGGCACCGGAACGACCCAGGCCCTGCCGAACAGGCAATAATTGCATTTTTTGCCCCTGTATGATAAAGTGTAAAGGTATTTATCCCCAACCGCAAACAGGAGGAATCTTCATGGAGATACAGTATTTTAAGCAGTACAGCAACGCCCTGGGCAAAGACATGGAATGCAAGGTCTACGGCCACGGCGGCCGCCCCGTGCTGTTCATTCCCTGCCAGGACGGACGCTTCTGGGATTTTGAAAACTTCAACATGACCGACACCTGGGGCCCCTGGATCGAATCGGGCCAGGTGATGGTCTTTTCCATCGATACCATCGACGCCGAAACCTGGTCCAACAAGGGCGGTGATCCCTATTGGCGCATCCGCCGCTATGAGGACTGGATCCGCTACATCACCGACGAGATGGTCCCCTTTATGCGCAATATGGTAAACCAGCGCAACGGCTGGACCGGCTATCCCGGCATCATGGCCTTTGGCTGCAGCCTGGGGGCCACCCATGCCGCCAACCTCTATTTCCGCCGGCCCGACCTGTTTGACCGCGTGCTGGCCCTCAGCGGCATTTACACCGCTGACTATGGCTTCGACGGCTACATGGATGATCTGGTCTACCTCAACTCTCCCGTCCATTACCTGGCCAACATGGCCCCCGACCATCCTTACATCCGGGAATACAACAACCACAAGGGCGTTATCTGCGTGGGCCAGGGCGCCTGGGAGGACACCGCCACCACCTTCCGCATCCGCGACATCTGCCAGGACAAGGGCATCCACCTGTGGGTGGACATCTGGGGCTATGACGTCAACCACGATTGGCCCTGGTGGCACAAGCAGGTGGTTTACTTCCTGCCCTATCTGCTGTAACATAACGACCTTTGAAAGAAAGTAGGCCCGACCATGAAAAACGTTATTTTTATCTCCCCCAACTTTCCCACCAACTACTGGCAGTTCTGCCGTGAACTGAAAAACAACGGCATGAACGTGCTGGGCATCGGCGACCAGCCCTATGATGAGCTGACCAATGACCTGAAGGGCAACCTGAACGAATATTATAAGGTGGGCAGCCTGGAAAACTATGATGAGGTTTACCGCGCGGTGGCCTTTTTCATCCACAAATACGGCCGCATCGACTGGCTGGAATCCAACAACGAATACTGGCTGGAACGGGACGCCATGCTCCGCACCGATTTCCACATCACTTCCGGCTTCCAGAACGAGGACATCCCCCGTATCAAATATAAGTCCAGGATGAAGGAATACTACACCAATGCCGGCATCCCTGTGGCCCGCTACCACCTGGTGGAAGATCTGGAAGGCTGCCGCAAGTTCATTGCCGAGGTTGGCTATCCCGTTGTGGTAAAGCCCGACAACGGCGTTGGCGCCGCCTCCACCTACAAGCTGAAAACCGACAACGACCTGGTGGCCTTTTGGGAAAGCCGCCTACCCGGTGTTCCCTACATCATGGAGGAATTCGTTCACGCCGAGGTAAACTCCTACGACGCCATCATCGACAGCAAAGGCGAGCCTATCTTTGAAACCGGCAACGTTACCCCCATGTCCATCATGGATATCGTCAACGACAACGATAACTCCATCTATTATATTGTGAAGGAACTGCCCGAAGACACCCGTGCCGCCGGCCGCGCCACGGTGAAGAGCTTTGGTGTAAAAAACCGCTTTGTCCACTTCGAGTTCTTCCGCCTGACCCAGGACCAGAAGGGACTGGGCAAGAAGGGTGATGTGATCGCCTTGGAGGTAAATATGCGCCCCTGCGGCGGCTTTACCCCCGATATGATCAACTTTGCCCACAGCACCAACGTTTACAAGATCTGGGCCGATATGATCGCCTATGACAGCAGCATGATGCCGGTGGGCGACCACGCCTACTGCGCCTTTGCCGGCCTGCGTGACGGCAAAAACTTTGTGATGGACCACAACGCCATTATGGCAAAGTACGGCCCCAATATGCGCATGGTGGATCGCATCCCCGACGCCCTGGCCGGAGCCATGGGCAACCAGATGTATGTT
>JAGAPB010000019.1 GCA_017847995.1 Oscillospiraceae bacterium | reverse complement strand
TACTGCACAGCTCACCCCCGCCATCACCGCTCTTTCTGAACGTCTTGGCACCGCCACCACCACCGCTGACGTTGGTTGGGGCAGCGCCGGTATCGCCTTTGCCTGGCCCGGCCTGGCATTTACCCTGATTGCTGTTCTGGTTCTTAACGCCATTCTGGTTGTTCTGGGCGTTGTAAAGACCATGTGGACTGATATCTGGAGCCTCTGGCACGGCCAGGTTCTGGGCGGCTTTGTTTGGGCTGCCACCGGCGGCAATGTAACACTGGGTGTTATTGCCGCTACCCTGTATCTGACCATCGGTTCCTTTATTGCTGACTATACCGCAAAGGATTACCAGGAATTCAACGGTCTGCCCGGTATTTCGGTTCCCTGTACCGTAACCTTCCTGGCACTGTTTGCAAAGCCCATCAACAAGCTGTTTGAAGCCATCCCCGGCATCAACAAGATCAACCTGGCTCCCGACGTCATCAAGAAGAAGATGGGCGTATTCGGCGAACTGGGCGTTATGGGTGCCGTTATCGGTATCGTGATCGGCATTCTGGGCGGTTTGCCCTACAACTCCTGCCTGGGTCTGGGCGTTCAGATGGGTCTGGTAATGGTTCTGCTTCCCAAGACCGTTTCTGTTCTGTGCGAAGGTGCTATTCCCATTGCTAACTCCATCACCGAATTTATTCAGGATCACTTTGGCGAAAAGAAGGCCGTTTATGTTGGCGTTGACTGCGCTGCTCTGCTGGGCCATCCCTCTGTAATGGCTTCCGCCGTTCTGCTTTACCCCCTGGCCGTTATCCTCGGCATTCTGCTGCCCGGCAACGCTCTGATCCCCATCGCCTCTCTGGCTATTATTCCTTACTGGTGCGGCGCTATTGCTCCTTACTTCAAGGGCAACGTATTCCGCATGGTAGTATTTATGATGCTGTGGATGATCCCTGTATTCTACATTGCTTCCGTAATGGGCCCCGTACATACCCTGACCATGGGCAACCTGGGCCTGGCCGATCCTGCAGTTCTGAACTCCAGCTTCGACATGGGCGGCGACATCCTTGGCTTCGCTATGGTTAAGCTGTTTGGTCTGTTTGCCTGATTGTACATAATCCCATAGGATTGCTCTTGATCTCTCAAAGCGGGGCGGGGACCTTCACCCCGTCCCGCTTTTTATCAAACTATTTCATATTTCCGGAGGAAGAATATGCTGGAACTGGAAAAGAAAAATGTTATAATCGGTTTGGAAGCCGATGACCGTGACGACTGCATCCGCAAGATCGTCGCCCGCATGGCCGAAAACGGCTATGTCGGCCTGGACTATGCCGATGCTGTGATTGAACGCGAAAACAAGTATCCCACCGGGTTGCCCACCGAGGGCGTCATCACCGCCATTCCCCATGCCAACTGCGGCACCGTACACATCACCGGCATGGCTCTGGCGGTCTTAACTCATCCCGTAGGATTTTATAATATGGCAGATAGCAGCGACCTTCTGCAGGCTGAAATCGTCTGTGTCATTGCCAACACTGACGCCAATCAGCAGCTCAGCACCCTGCGTCAGTTGATGACCTGCTTTTCGGAGGAAGAGCTGCTGCTGAAAATTAAGGCTGCCCAAACAGCCGAAGAAATCATTGAAATTCTTGCCAACGCAGAGGAAGAATGAGTATGAAAAGGGTTTTGATCGCCGGCGGGCTTTGCGGCGCCACCATGTTGATGGCTGCCGAAAACATAACAGAAGCCTGTGAAAAGCAGGGGATAGATGTCAATGTAAAGATCCATAACCTTTGGGAAGGCGGCGACGTCACCGTAAAGGGCTATGACCTTGTCATTGAGATGTTTCCCTATTTTGAGAATTTGTCCTGCCCGCTGCTGAGCGGTAAACCCTTTATCGGTCACATCGGCGAAAAAAAGTTGATTGCAGAAATTGTTGAACTGCTGAAGTAAAAGGGAAGGGGAGTGTAAAAATGCAGATTTATGTGGACCATTCCTCCACCACTCCGGTGGATCGTCGAGTGTTGGAAGCCATGCTCCCATATTATCAGGAAGATTTTTATAACCCCTCTTCTCTTTATCCCGCAGGCAAAAAGGTGAAGGGGGCTGTGGAAGCTTCCCGTGCCGCCATTGCCGAATACCTGCATTGCCAGCCGGAAGAGATCATCTTCACCAGCGGCGGCACCGAGGCGGATAACCTTGCCGTTTTGGGTGTTTTGGAACGCAGCGGCCGCAAAAAGCTTATCACCAGTGTAATTGAACACCATGCCATTTTGGCCGCGGCGGAATATTGGCAGAAGCAGGGGAACCCTGTGGTCTATCTGTCGGTAGATGCCAACGGCTGCGTGGACCCCAACGAGCTGGAGGCTGCTATAGATGACCAGACCGGTTTGGTTTCAGTTATGTGGGCCAACAACGAAACGGGCTCTTTGCAGTCCATCGCCCAACTGTGCGAAATTGCCCATCGCCACGGCGCCTTGTTCCACACCGATGCGGTGCAGGCCATTGGCACCCAGGCGGTAGATTTATCCCAACTGCCCATCGACCTGCTCAGCTTTTCTTCCCACAAGATATACGGCCCCAAGGGTGCCGGCGTTCTTTTTGTGCGTCAGGGAATTGAACTGGCGGCCCGCAACATGGGCGGACAGCAGGAGGGCTTTTTGCGCGGGGGCACCGAAAATGTGGCCTGCATCGTTGGCATGGCCAAGGCGGTAGAGCTGCTGGCACAGGAGCGGGATGCCCGCTGCGAAAAGCTGGAGGCCCTTTCTGCTGAACTGATAAAGCAGGTGGAAACTCTGGAAGGCGTGCGGATAAACACTCCCCAGGGGCAAAGCATCCCCGGTGTTGTCAACCTCAGCTTCAAGGATGTGGAAGCCGAACCCCTGATGATTCTGCTGGGGATGGCCGGCATTTATGCCTCCATGGGCGCCGCCTGCAATTCCTCCAGCGTCGAGCCTTCCCATGTGCTGAAGGCAATGGGGGTTCCTGCCGATTATATTCGCGGAAGTGTACGCTTCTCCTTTGGCAAAGACAGCACCGACGATATGCCGGAAATTATAGCCAAAGAACTTGCGGGCATTCTTCGCCGTGTTCGAAAATAAATCGTTTTTTACCATTTCATCATAGATATTTACATTGACTTTTGGGGTTAAAATTATTAACCTAGAATACAATAGAATAATATGTTTGAGTGACTGTGGAAGTGGTGACAGCTCCACAGGAGGATAGTGAATCCGGTGAAAATCCGGAACGGTACCGCCACTGTAAGCGTGTAGACCCTGCACAAGACGAAAGTCTGTCATTGGGATGTTCCCGAGAAGGCTGTGTATAGATCGCTGAAGCGCAAGTCAGGAGACCTGCTCAAACAGAATTCACCAAACCTGCAAGTACGGGTTGTGGTGATGTTTGTTGCGGAAAAACGGCTGCGATAACTCTTTGGGGTTGTCGCAGCTTTTTTATTGAATAATAAATTGATGCGGTTCCATTGGGGAAACCCGTGGATCAAAGGGTAATTCGGTCAGAATCCGAAACAACCGTCCATTGCTGTGTTTGGCAGCTTGCCATCAGTCAGAAAGCCTGCCGTATCATTTGGTTATCACGCTTTGACAGGAAGGGTGCAGCCGATCCATTTGTTTGGAAAACGGTTGCGCCTTTTTGTTTGGCGTTGAGTGCTATTTTGTACAAAGGGGGGAAGCAAGTGATATCGGACGAAAAGAAAGCCTGGGCGGAGGAGGTTCTGCGTCGCAAAAAAGAAGAACTTGGGAGACTGCCCACAAAAAAAGACTTTGATGATGTTACATGCTCCCAAATCAAGGCGTTCCTTGGCCCTTGGCCCCGCGCCCTGGAAGCCGCCGGACTGAAACAGCCCAAGGAAAAGAAATCGCAGTAAAGAAAGGACGATTCTGTTATGCGAACTACTAAGAAAATTCTGAGTATGATCCTTGCCATCGTAATGGTATTTACAATGATACCGCTGACGGCATTTGCAACGGAAAGTGAATACGTTTACATTTCCGCAAGCCATGACGGACAGTTTATCGACGACAAAAACGGTTCTCCTATGGCTTACGTTGGCGTAGCCTTGGATGACCTTGCTACCATTGATTTAGACACTTATGGTCTCGGCGATTATGAATATGACAAAGACGGCGATGGCAGTTACGAAATTACCGCTTTGCATCTGTACATATACACCCACGAGGTTATCTGTGGCTTGGATTGGAATGAAGTAACCGTCACCGGCGGTGCAGG
>JAGAPB010000018.1 GCA_017847995.1 Oscillospiraceae bacterium | reverse complement strand
ACCTGCTTTAGCGGAGTTTTAGGGTTATGGACTCGTAATCCAGAGTTTGGATGTACGATCCATTTGTAGGTGAATATCGTTTACTAGAGGTCTGAAAAAGGCGAAAGCCGTTTTCAGACCTTTTTGTATCCATTTTTAGAGAATTAGAGCCCGGCTCCGGTTCAGGATTTGTCTCCCTGAGCTGCTGCGGGCAAGGAGGTTTTTATATGTCGATGTTTTTTACTGGAGGAAAAGCTTTCAGATCGGTCAAGACTGCCGGTCACTCCCGCTTCTGGCAGAGTGGGAGGTCCTTCCACCGTTCCATCCGACAGTGCCAGCTGTCGGGCTTCGTATCCGGACAGTCAGAGTGCTCGGTCGGCGATGCGAAGCAGTCCCAGCAAATTCGATCCACGCCGAAGGATCACAGAACACGAGCGGCATCCGTGCCGCAGCCGTTCCCAACGGCAGTGTTCGCCGCAGTCTCACCAGACGGGGAAATTCACTCCCTATGCGGTGCTGATACTAAACAAGCAATTTCATAAACAGAGACAGAGAGCGGAATAGAATTCCTAAGTCCTGTGATTGCAAGGCTTTCCTCGTTCGAGCAACTCCTGTTTCTGTGGAAATCATCCTGAAACGGAGCGTCTGTGCCACTGGGTGTACTGCGTCCATTGGGCATTTCAGATCAAGGAGGAACCTTGTTTATATGAGAGTCAAAATTAAACAGAGGGGTATTTACGAGACGCTGGTATCACAGCTGGATCGTATTGCCCGGCACAACCGACAGGGAAGTTTCCATACGAAGCGTCGGTATTATGAAGCCGAGAAGCGGTTCTGTGCCTACCTTGCGGACGGGTATCGTCTGCAGAAACTTTCCAATGTCAGCGGAAAGCATTTGGTCAGCTATGTAATCCACATGCAGGATACAGGCAAATCGGCCAGTACGATCAAGACGGATCTGGCGGCTATCCGCTTCTTCCATGACAAGATGGACAGCAAGTATCTGCTTCCCACCAACAGCGAGTTGGGCATCATTTTGGAGCGCCGCAGATTCGGCCAGGATGATCGGACCTGGAGCACGGAAGAATTCAACCACATGCTGGGCAGGGCCCTGGCAGAAGATCGGTATGATTACATTCTGGCCCTGTATCTGGCCCGCTATGCCGGGCTCCGGATTCATGAGTGCTTCCGGATCGATACAGCCATTGCGGAAGATGCACTACGGGAAAACGCCATTACCATCAAGGGCAAGGGTGGCAAGATCCGTACTGTCCCTATCAACGAACAGATCGCCATTGCCATGAAAAAACAGCTTGCGAACACGACGCGCGGACACAAGCTGCTGGTGCCGGATGATATGCCCACGGATCGGGCCATCAACCGTCTTCAGTTTTTCATCATGGCGAATCGGGGAACGATTCAGAATCCCAACCAGAGCCATCCGCTGACCTTCCACGGACTACGGCACACCTATGCCGCGGAGAAGTATCAGGAATTGGTGAATGGCGGTATGAGCGATCTGGACGCACATTTCGAGGTGTCCAGATTGCTGGGCCATGAACGGGCAGATGTGACCAATATCTATCTGGCATCCATCAAGGGAGGGAATCGTAATGAAGTATAACTATGTTTCCTACGATGACATCCCTCTGATTATGACGGTTGAGGATCTTATGCCAATTCTTCTGATTGGCCGCAGCACAGCTTACAAATTAGTCCGAAGCGGAAAACTGAAAACATTTCGCGTCGAGAAGCAGATCCGTATTAGTAGAGACGCTTTGATTGAGTATATCAAACAGGAACAACAGTGACATGATACATAAAGGAGAACTACATATGATGCGTTTATATTCACGAGCAGAGACCGCTAAAAAGCTTGGCATTGGATTGGCCACGCTGGACCGCCTGCGCGCAGAGGGCAAGATTGGATTCTATCAGCAGCGCCCCAATTGTAAGGTGCAGTTTACGCAGGCACATATTGACCGTTACCTGGAACATGTGGAGCGGGCACCCAAGAGGAGTTACCGTAAGCGCGGGTAATCCGTTGAAACTAAAATAGGGGCCGAAATCGGCCCCTGTTTTGTTGAAAGAAAGGGATTAAGTTGTGCCAAATGCTGCGTTTACCTTTTCCAGAATGTCCTCTGGGCGGTTGTAGGTAAGGTGCGCATAGATATCAAGAGTAATTTTGGCTCGTTCATGCCCAGCAAGATACTGAACCGTTTTGACGTCCACCCCTGCAAGGAGCAGATTCGTAATGTAAGTGTGCCGGAGAATATGCGGGGTAACCTCAAAATCAATGGTATAAGTGAAACCACCTTGTTTAGCCTGCGCTCCTAGTTTGGCCTCGACATGGTGGGCGGTTTTTACTCCATCCACATAGCGATAATAGACACGATCCTTTGCGGTTCGCCGTACAACATAATTCCAAAGTCGCTTAAACTGCGTGCCGGAGATGGGGCCGTTTTCGCTATTATGAATGACAAATTCGGACTGGGAAACCATGTGTTCCTCTTGCAGAGCCTGTACAAGCTGAGGGGGAATGGGAACGACTCTGCGGGACGCTTTGGTTTTCAAGCGATCAGATACCACGGGCCGATTGTGTTCAAATCTCAGGGCACGCTGAACATCAATGCAAGGCGTTTTATCCAAATGAACGCAGTCCCACTTTAAGCCTAAGATCTCTTCGCGGCGCAGACCGGCATACAGACCGATCATGCAGAAGAGATATGCTTTGGTGCCCTCCACGGCATCCAGAAGAACGGCGATTTGTTTCTGTGTCAGCGCCTGCCTTTCTCTGGGAGGAATTCCGCCTTTCGACATAGCGGGGCAAGGGTTCGTGGAAATGTATCCATTCTCACAGGCCGATGAGAGGATTTGCTTTACCAGCATATACGTTTTGGTATAGATGGACTCGCTCTTCTGTGTGACACCAAGCATAAGTTCTCTGATGTCATCCGGTCGGATCTCTTTGATCCGTTTCCCTTGCATATAGGGTTTGATGTTGCAGTCAATGCAGCTCTGATAATCTGTCCTGCCGCCAAAAGTAAGATTGGCGCTGTGAAGATCCATCCATCGCTGTGCATAGTCGTTGAATAAAGGATTATCCTTGTTTTCTGCGCCTTGTTCCTGTTGTTTATTGAACTCGAGAAGCTTTTCCGTCAGTTCGTCGGGGGTTCGGCCATAGACTGCAACATATTTTCCGTGGATATCCTTGACGCGCTTGCGGAAGAGATTTAGTTTTTCCACATATTCGTATTTGGGTTTCTTGGGTCTTGCCATAACCACATACCTCCACATTCGGTTTGGTAAGTATTTACGAATGAGGGGGTATAAGAACAACAATCGCAGTTGCGGTGGGGCTGAAATTTAATCTCAACTTTAACCTCAAAAGACGGTTTAACCCCAAATTTAACCTCAAACACGGGTGTTTTTTGAGGTTAAAACAGGAAAGAGTAAGTCAGAATGTGGCAAATGTAAAAAACGGAATTGAACACTTTTTTGATACTTAAAGGGCAAAAAATCCCCGGAACCAGTCGGTTCCGGGGATAAATCTCGCAATATAAGCTGTAAATCAGCGCTTGGAGAACTGAGGAGCACGACGGGCGCCCTTCAGACCGTACTTCTTGCGTTCCTTCATTCTGGGGTCGCGGGTCAGGAAACCGGCCTTCTTCAGAGCGGGACGCAGTTCGGGATCGTGCAGCAGCAGGGCACGGGAAATGCCGTGACGGATGGCGCCGGCCTGGCCGGAAACGCCGCCGCCTGCTACGGTGCAGACAATGTCAAACTTGCCGATGGTGTTGGTCAGTTCCATGGGCTGACGAACGATCAGCTTCAGGGTATCCAGGCCGAAGTAATCGTCGATATCACGGCCGTTGACGGTGATGTTGCCGGTGCCAGCATAGAGTCTTACGCGGGCTACCGAGTGCTTTCTTCTACCAGTGCCATAGAAATAAGGTTTGCTTTCGTACATTTCGGTATCCTCCTTCTTACAGACTCAGCATTTCGGGCTTCTGGGCAGCGTGGGTGTGCTCAGAACCACGGAATACGCGGCAGCGGGTCATGGCGGTGCGGCCCAGGCTGTTGCCGGGCAGCATGCCCTTAACGGCCAGGTACATGGCCTTTTCGGGGTTTTCCTGCATCAGGGTGCCGTACTTGACTTCCTTCAGACCACCGATCCAGCCGGTATGGTGCTGATACTTCTTCTGTTCCAGCTTCTTGCCGGTCAGGATAGCCTTTTCGCAGTTGATGATGATTACGTGGTCACCGCAGTCAACATGGGGTGCGAAGGTGGGCTTGTTCTTGCCGCGCAGGATGTTGGCGGCAACCACTGCAGTGCGGCCCAGGGGCTTGTTTGCAGCGTCAATGATATACCACTTGCGATTGGTCTCGGCCTTGGGCATATAAGTAGACATCTCGAGTTCCTCCTATTTTACTGATTCTCAATTCTCCAACCATTTGGGCCAATTGCCCGGACGTGGAGTCACGAGTGTTATTATATGCTACCGCCCCGGCCTTGTCAATAGGTTTTTTGCAAATTTTTAATTGGCAATTTGCAATCTTCGTTTTTCTCGTTTTTGCTCCGTTTTTCTCCCGTTTCCTCAATTCCGATTTATATTTTTGTGCAAAAACCGGGGTTTGATTTTTGGCTTTGTTACGTGGTTTGCGCCGTTTTTTACAAAAATTACCTTTTGCGAGAGAAACACTCCCCTCCCCCGCGATGCCGCCGCAGAGGTAGTGCCGTATCACGCTGCTTCGCAGCCATCCCTCATCCGCGCGGCATTCGCCGCCCACCTTCCCCCCAAGGGGAAGGCTTTTGCCTTGCATATAAAAAAGTCCCGCAAAGCGGGACTTTTGAAGTAATAAGTAATAGGGAATCGTGAAGAAGTAGGGAGCCCCATTATGCGGCACTCCTTCATTATTCATTATCCATTGCCCTGCTATACCAGTTCCAGCACGGCGCCGGCGGCCTCCAGCCGCTTGCGGATGCCCTCCTCCAGCTCTTTGCCGGTGATGATCAGGCTGGCGTCGGCTAGGGGGCAAACGGTGATGAAGGAATCGGATTCGAACTTGGTGTGGTCGCACAGCACCACCAAACGGCTGCCGCAGCGGGCCATGGCACGCTTCAGGCCAACCTCCTCCTGGTTGCTGATCATAAAGCCCCTGGGCCGCACAGCATCAAAGCCCATAAAGGTGAGGTCGGCCCGCATGGAAGAGACCATCTCTTCGGCCTGGCTGCCGGTAAGGGTGTAGTAACCCCGGCGCAGCAAACCACCGGGCAGGATGACCTCCACCCCCTGGGCGGAGGAAAGCTCGGAGGCGATGAGCAGGTCGTTGGTCACCAACTTAAGGCCCTGGCCCTCCTTCAAAAAAGGAACCAGTTCCCGGGTGGTGGTGCCCGAATCCACAAACAGGGTGCAGCCCGGCTTGATCATGCGGGCGGCGGCTGCGGCAATGCGGGCCTTTTCTTCCCGGTTGGCCAGGGTTTTTTCGTGATAGCTGGCCTCCTCCGAAACCTTGCGGTGCAGCGACATCACGCCGCCGCGGGTCAGCTCCACCCTGCCGGCTTCGCCCAGGGCTTCCAGGTCACGGCGGATGGTGGAAGCCGAAATGCCGAATTCTTCGGCAAGCTGGGGGATGGTGGCATAACGGTTGTGGTTGATGTATTCTTCTATGCGCTCCAGACGTTCCGATCTCAGCATCGCGCAAGCTCCTGTCTTTGTTTTTTACAGCATGTGGGCGATCACTTCGGCCCGGTTGGCGGCCATCAGGTCGATGGGGGCCACATCAAAAACAGTTTTGCAGCCGCTTTCGCCCCGCTGGGCCATGCGGGCCACGGCACGGGCATAGGCCACCAGCACGCTGCCGGTGAATTCGGGGTTGCTGTCCAGGGTCAGCTTGTATTCGATGACCTGGGTGTTCTGGTCGTTCAAGCCGGTGGTGCCGGTGCGGATGACGCTGCCGCCGTGGGGCAGGCCGGCGTGGTCACGCTGCAGCTCTTCCATAGAAATAAAGTTGACGGTGGTGTCGTAGTCGGCAAAATAGGCCGGCATGGTGACGATCTTTTCCCGGATGGCCTCCAGGTCGGCGCCTTCTTGGGCCACCACCCAGCATTCGCGGCGGTGCTTTTCGCGGGTGGTCAAAGTGGGATTTTCGCCGGCGCGCACACGGTCCATGGCTTCGGCCACGGGAATGGTGTACTGGCGGGCGTCCAGAACCCCCTCGATGCGGCGGATGGCGTCGCTGTGGCCCTGGGATACCCCACGTCCCCAGAAGGTGTAGTCGCTGCCCTGGGGCAGAACGGCGTTGGCATACAGGCGGTTGAGCGAGAACATGCCGGGATCCCAGCCGCAGGAGATGAGGGCCACCTTTCCGCCAGCCTTGGCGGCGGCGTCCACATTGGCATAGTGGGTGGGGATGCTGGAATGGTTATCGTAGGAATCGATGACATGGAATTTGGCGGCCAGGGCGGGGGTCATGGTGGGCAGGTCGGTGGCGCTGCCGCCGCAGAGGATGAGCACATCCAGTTTCTCCTGCCAGGCGTCAATTTCGGCGGCCGCAACGGCGGGCACCCCGGCGGTGGCCAGCTTCAGGCTGCTGGGGTCACGGCGGGTAAACACCGCTGCCAGTTCCATATCGGGGTTTTTGGTGATGGCGTTTTCGACCCCGCGGGCCAGGTTGCCATATCCGTAAATGCCAATTTTCATACAAAGGACCTCCATTCGGTGGAAAGGGTTTAAAACAATCTATTAGAAATTATATCACAAGGTTTTTTCCAATACCACCGTTTTTTTTGCCGCCAAAAAGGGCAGGAACGCCCAGCGGCACAAAAAAAGCCCCGCACTGCGGGACTCCTTTGTTATCCATTCTCAACTGTCAATGATCCATTCTTCTTTCCCCGCAGCTTCCACACCAGCCAGCACAGCCCGATGCTGAGCTGCAGCAGGACGACCATGGGCACCGCCAGCATCAACTGGGAGACCACATCCGGGGGGGTAAGAGCCGCCGCCAGGATGAAGATGATGACGATGATGGTGGGCTGATATTTGCGGATGGTGCCGGGACGCAGCAGCCCAAAGGCCGAAAGCAGGGCCGCGGCCACCGGCATCTCGAACACGATGCCAAAGCAGAGCAGGGTGGTAAGCACAAAGGACAAAAACTGGGACACCGAGATCATGGACGAAATGCTGCCCATGGCGATGCGCAGGAAAAAGTCCAGCATGGTGGGCAGCACCAGCCGGTAGGCAAAGTAGACCCCCCCGGCAAAAAACACCCCCGCAAACACCAGCGAAAGGGCGGCGACCACCTTTTCTTTGCGATAAAGGCCCTTGGCCACAAACATCCAAAGCTGAAACAGGGTGAAGGGCATGGCCAGCGAAATGCCGCAGACCAGCGCCACCTGCACATACACCCCAAACAGCTCGCCCGGGGCGATGTAGACCAGCGAATAGCGGCTGCCCAGCGCCAGCAGCAGCTCCATCAGGGGTTCCACCCAATGGAAGCAGAGGATGGCGGCCGCCAGGTTGACCACCAAAATGAAAATCAGGCGGCGGCGCAGCTCGGTGATGTGGGCCAGAACCGTTTGTTTGCCCTCAGCCATAGGTCAGTTTTCTTCCTTCTTTTCTTCCTTGGTGTCGGCGGCACCCTTGAACTGGCGGATGGCATCCCCCAGGGATTTGCCGATCTCGGGCAGCTTTTTGGGGCCAAAAACCACCAAAACGATGAGCAGGATGATGATGAGTTCTCCCAAACCAAAACGGCCAAACATAAGCAATTCTCCTTTTTTCGGCGGAAAACCACCGGAATATACATCTTAAATTATACACACCCGCCGCCCGGTAGGCAAGCACCCAAAAGGAACTCCCCCGTTCTCTTGCAAGTTCGGGGGAGATTTTTTTGCCTCAGCGGCGTACAAAGCGGATCTTGCAGCGGTCGTCGCCCCGGGCGATGGTGGCGGGCAGGTCCAGCTCGCAGCCAAAGCTTTGGGCAATGCCCCGGTCGCCGCACATGGCGTGGTCGCACAACAGCTGAATTTCCTCATCGGTGCAGCCCTGCTTCTGCCATGCCTTTACCAACGGGCAGTAGAAAAAGTCGATGTCCAAATTGTCGTCGGTGCAGCGCAGCACCTTCATTTCAAACACCCACTGGGCGGGCTTGGTGAACAGGGCTTTCTTCAGCCCCTTCAGGCTGTTGCCGCAGCCGCCCTTTTCCCGCAGGTTGGCGCCCTGGTACAGGCCGCAGCGCTTGATGGCCTCGGGGGCATATTCGGTGGGGTCCAGGCCCTTTTTCTTTGCCTCGTCACACAGCAGGTACATCCACAGGGCGCGGTGTTCCAACTGTTCACGGATGGCCACGATCAGGGGGTTTTTGATGCTTGCTTCGTTTTTGATGTTGCTCATGGGTGTTCCTCCTGTGCTGCCCGGGGGGCGTTTTTGTCTGCTTTCATTTTGGCACAGCCGGGAGGATTTGTAAAGAAAAAACAAAAAACTCGGAGCTGAAATTCTCCGAGTCTTTCATTCCTGTTGGTCTTTGCCCACCAGCCAATCCATGGTAACCCCCAATACACGGGCAAACACCATAAGCTCGTAGTCGCTGACAAAACGGTCGCCGGTTTCAATTTTACTGATGGCTTCCCGTTCGATGATAACGCCCTGAACCTGCATCTGAGCGGCAAGTTCTGCCTGAGAAAGGTGCTTTCTGGTTCGTGCCTGATAAATTCGCTCGCCGGAAAGGTTCTTCTTTCCCTCATAATCGTAAATCTTCAAGGCATCACCTCCACTATGCCTTGACAATAGCACTCTTTTTCGTTTATTATGTGCTAAAGATTTACAACATATAATAAAATCTCTCACCGAGTGAAAAAGATTTACACGGAGGGCTGTTATGGAAAAATTAATTGCTTCCCGCCGCATCGACGAACTGAACCGGGTGGTATTGCCCATCGAGCTGCGCCGTGTTCTGGAGCTGCAGCCCGGTGACCGGGTTGACCTTTTGCTGGATGAAGCATCCCGGCAGGTCATTCTGCGTAAGGCCGAACCCACCACCCCTCTTGTGGGATAAAAAAGAACCCCTGTACTACGGGTACGGGGGTTTCTTTTTTTACTCAATAGACTTCAGCGACTCGGCCATGTCGATCTTTTTCAGCCTGCCCCGCAGGGCGGTGGTGATCAGCACCGCAAACACCAGGGTAAGCACAAAGGAGATGGCGTAGCTGGCGGGGAACACTGTTGTGGGGAAGTACATGCCTTCCACCACCACCTGGGACATGACAAAGGCGTGCAGCGCCTTGCCCATCAGCAGGCCCACCAGCCCGCCGCCAAAGGAAAGCAGCACCATCTCGCGGAAGACATAGGCCGCCGTTTCGTTTTGATAGAAGCCCAGCACCTTTACGGTGGCGATCTCGCGCACACGCTCGGTGATGCTGATGTTGGTCAGGTTATACAGCACCACAAAGGCCAGCGCCGCCGCAAAGGCCACCACCACAATAACGATGAGGTCAAGGCGGTTTAGGGTGCCGCCTATCTGTTGGCGGGTGGCGGCGTTCACCGCAACACTGCCTACCCCCTCCCCTTCGGCCAGTTCCACCCCTTCCTGATAGGGGTCGGCGCCGGGGGTGGCGTTCAGGTACATGGTCTTGTATTCCGGTTCTTTGCCCAGCAGGCTGCGGAAGGAGCCGGGCGAAACAAAGGCGTAGTTGAAGATATAGTTGTCGCAGATGTCGGCCACCGTCAGCTCCATGGTGCCCAGGTCATCGCTGCGCAGGCGCACTTTATCCCCAGGTTGGATCTCCAAAGCCTGGGCCAGTGCGTAATTGAGCACCACTTCCCCCTCGGCAGGCATAGCGATGTCCCGCTGGCCGCTGTGCAGCGAAACGAAGCCCTCCAGTTCTCCCGTGGCGGGCACCACCAGATGAACGGTTTTTACATCGGTGTCGGAAGAGACATCGGCACTGCCCTGGTGCACCAGCAGGCCGTCCTGCTGCTCCCGTCCCATTTCGGTCAGGAACAGCCCGGCAGTTTGGGCGGTTTGGGGGTCCTCGAAGGATACGGCGTAGTCGTAAAGGGTGATCTCCTCGTACTGGGTATCCACAATGCCGGCCACCGAATCCCGCACGCCAAAGCCGGTGATCAGCAGGGCGGTGCAGCCGCCAATGCCGATGAGCATCATCACCAGGCGGCTTTTATAGCGCAGCACATTGCGCACCGAAACCTTGCGCAAAAAGCTCAGGCGACTCCAAATGGGGGTGATGCGCTCCAAAAAGATGCGCTTGCCGGCCTTGGGGGCCTTGGGGCGGATCAGCTCGGCGGCGGGACGGGTCAGTTCCACCCGGCAGGAAAGCCAGGTTGCCCCCATGGAGCAAACCAGCGCCGCCGCGAAGGAGACCACCGCCAAAACCGGATCAAACACCCGTGCCAGCGGGGCAAAGCCGTACATCATGCCGTAAATTTGCCAGATGATAAGGGCATGCCCCGGCTGCCCAGGGCGTAGCCCAGCAGGGCGCCCAGGATGGCCGCCGTGCCGGAATAGAACAGATACTTGCCCATGATCTGGCCCCGGCTGTAGCCCATGGCCTTCAGCACGCCGATCTGGGTGCGCTGTTCGTCCACCATGCGCTTCATGGTGGTCATGCAAACCAGCGCCGCCACCAGGAAGAAGAACACCGGGAACACCACCGAAATGGCGGCGACGATGGCGGTGTCGTTGTCAAAGCAGGCATAGCCTGTGTTTTCGTTGCGGGTAAGGGTGTAGGTGTCGGCCATTTCCAGGTCCTGCAGCTCCAGCCAGGCGTCGGCGATCTCCTGTTCCCCATCGGCCAGCTCGGCCTCGGCGTCGGCAAATTCCTGCTCGGCTTCGGCCAACCCGTCACGGTACTCCTGCCAGCCGTCATCCAGCTCGGCGCGCCCGTCGATCAGTTCCTGTTCGCCGTCGGCAATTTCCTGGGCGGCCTCCTCCAGTTCCTTTTCGGCCTTGCGCAGTTCGGCTACGCCCTCGTTGTACTGCTCCCGCCCGGCATAATATTCGTTCCAGCCGCTTTGCAGGGCAGCACGGCCGGCCTCCAGTTCGGCTTCCAGCCCTGCCAGGGTGTCTGCCGTCAGGGGGGCGTTCAACTGCTGTTCGGCAGCGGCCCACCCGCCCAAAAACTGGCTCAACTGGCCCGTGGTCATGCCATTGGCTATCATCTGATCACGCAGCAGCGGTCCATAGGTGGGGTCACGCAGGGCCTCCACCAGTTCTTCCGGTGTGCTGATGCCAAAGGGCGACATCTGCCCGGCAATGGCTGCGCCGGTCTGGTAAAGCTCGTCCAGTTGCTGGTAGCTTTTTTCGCCCTTGTCCAGTTGGGCCTCGGCCTGCTTCATCTGTTCCAGGCCATATTTCAGGTCTTCCCGGGCTTCCCGGATCTGCTCCACGGCGTCTTCAAATTCCTCTTTGCCTTCCTGGTATTCCTTTTTGCCGTCTTCCAGTTCGGCCAGGCCTTCCTGATAGTCCTCTTCCCCGTCCAGCAGCTCCCGGTAGGCGTCGGCCAGTTCCTGTTCGGCATCGGCACGCTCGGTGCGGTATTCCTCCCAACCGTCGGCCAGCTCCTGCTCGGCCTCCCGAATTTCCTCCACGGCGTCGCTGTACAGGTCGTGATATCGCAGGTCGGCCCGCTCTTTCAGCAGAGCCTCCATCCGGGGCTTCAGCAGGTCTTCCCGGGCCTGGTATTCCTCGGAATAGGCGGCGGGGGCATCCTGCATTTTCAAATAAATTTCAAAATAGGCCTCGGTGTCAAAGGCTTCTTGCGGCATCAGCACAAAGGCGGAAACGCTGCCGCTGCCGATGCCGGCGGTGCCCCGCTCAAAGTTGAGGAAAAGGGGCGACCGGGCAATGCCCACCAGGGTGTATTCCTCATAGGCCAACAGATCCAGGGTGTCCTGGTCGTTGGCAGGCGAGACCCGAATGATGCTGCCGATGTCCTCTTCGGAAAAACGGGCCGCGTCGCCCAAACACTCGCTGCCGGCGGTGGGCATCCGTCCTGCCAGCAGTTCGGGGTCGTTGATGCCGGGGGTGAGCATATGGCCCACCAGTACGGCCTGTTCCTTTTCGACCGTTTGCCACAAAAATTCGGTGTAGACCGAACCTGCGGCCTGTTCAATGCCCTCGGCCTGGGCAAAAGCCTCCACATCCTCGGCGGTAAAGCCCAGGGTGGAAAGCAGGCGGAAGTCGTGGAAACGGTGCTCTTCCAGATAGGTTACGCCTGTGGCCATCATGGCGGGCTGGCACATCCGCAGGCCCGAAAAAAAGCCCACCCCCAGCGCAATGATGGCCAATATGGCCAGGAAGCGCCCCATGCTCTGCCGGATCTCCCGCAGGGTCGATTTCAGCAGTGTCGTTACCATTCAATTTCCTCCACAGGCACGGGGGCAGGGTTGGTCTGTTCGCTGACCACGGTGCCGTTTTTCACCTTTATCACACGGTCGGCCATGGCGGTCAGGGCGCTGTTGTGGGTGATGATGATGACCGTCATGCCCTTCTGGCGGCTCATATCCTGCAGCAGCTTTAGGATGGCCTTGCCGGTGTTGTAATCCAGAGCGCCGGTGGGCTCGTCGCACAGCAGCAGCTTGGGGTTCTTTGCCAATGCGCGGGCAATGGCCACACGCTGCTGTTCCCCGCCCGAAAGCTGGGCCGGAAAGTTATTCATGCGGTGCTGCAGCCCCACCATCTCCAGCACCTGGGCGGCATCCAGCGGGTCTTTGCAGATCTGGGCGGCCAGCTCCACATTTTCCAGGGCCGTCAGGTTGGGCACCAGGTTATAGAACTGAAAAACAAAGCCGATGTCGTGGCGGCGGTAGGTGGTCAGCTCCTTCTGGCTGAAAGCCGAAACCTCCTGGCCCCCCAGCATCACCCTGCCTTCGGTCAGGGTGTCCATGCCGCCCAGAATGTTCAGCAGGGTGGTTTTGCCGGCACCGCTGGGGCCCACGATGACGCACAGCTCCCCTTCCTCCACCCCAAAGGTGGCATTCTGCAGGGCGTTGATTTCCACCTCGCCCATGCGGTAGGTCTTTTTTACCTGTTCAAACCTTACAAAATCGGCCATGTTCTCATCCCTCGTGTCGGTTTTTGTTTCTTTGGGGTATTCTGTGTTTATGATACCATCCCAGGGCTCAAAAATGAAAAAAAAATTGTAAACGTTGCAGAAAATTACAAAAATTCCCGGATGCCGCGGCACCCGGGAATGAGGACAAAGCCTGTTCCGGAAGTAATTTCCAAATTATGCCAAAAGTTTTTCGATGGACGAAATATCCAGCCGGTCGTACTTCTGCAGGAAGGGCAGAAGCTGGGCAGCGATCTTCTTTACGCCGCCGATGTCGTCGCTTTCGATGTTCAGGGGCATAATGGGGTCGTGGAGGGAAAGGCGCAGCAGCAGCCAGCCCTTCATTCCTTCGCCCTCAAAGGCAATGCGCACACCCTCGTAGTTATCGGGAGCGATCTGCCAGCCCTGCTGCTGGGCATAGGTCAGCAGGTCGGCCACCACACCGCGGCCATAGTCGCCAAAGTTTTCGCCGCTGATCTTAAAGCGCAGCTCGGCGGCTTCGGCAGGTTCGCCCATGCCGGCCAGCATATCGGCCAGGGTCTTGCCCTGCTTGCGCAGGCGGGCGGCCTGGATGACCATCTTGGCCGAAAGGTAGGCGCCGTCATCCAGGAAGTAATTTTCGCGCAGAGCGCCGTGGCCGCTGGTTTCCATGGCCAGGGGGCTGCTGGTGCCCTCGTTGTTCAGGCGGATGGATTCGTTGATGACGTTCTTATAGCCGCGCTTGAAGCGGTGGTGCACGCCGCCCAGGGTGCCTTCAATGAAGGCCTTGAGCTGGGTGGAGGTGACCGAGTCGGTGACGATGGTGGCGCCGGGGTCGTTTTCCAGCACGATGGCGGCCATCAGGGCGATCAGACGGTTGCGGTTGAGCTCGTCGCCCTGGGCGTCAACGGCGCCGGCACGGTCAACGTCGGTGTCAAAGATAAGACCCAGGTCGCAGCCGTTTTCGGTTACGGCGGCGATGATGGACTTCATGGCGTCCTTGTCTTCGGGGTTGGGGATGTGGTTGGGGAAGCTGCCGTCGGGGTCAAGGTAGCGGCTGGCGCTGACATCGGCGCCCAGGGGTTCCAGCACCTTGTGGGCAAAGAAGCCGCCCGCGCCGTTGCCGGCATCCACGGCGATCTTGAAGCCCTTCAGGGGATGGTCATAGTTTTCTTCATCGCCAATGCCCTCGCAGATGATGCGGCGCATGTTGGCGGCATAGGCCGAGATCAAGTCGGCTTCCACCACTTCGCCCTTGCCCTCGGTGGGCAGCTCGCCCTGGGCAATTTCGATCAGCTCGGCAATGTTGGCCTTTTCCAGACCGCCTTCGGGCACAAAGAACTTAAGGCCGTTGCGGTTAAAGGGCAGATGGCTGGCGGTGATCATGACCGAACCGTCGCACCGGAAGCCTTCCAGCACGGTGGACATGAACATGGCGGGGGTGCTGGCCATGCCGCAGTGCAGCACCTTGGCGCCGGCGGCGGTCAGGCCTTCCACCACGCCCTGCTGCAGGTCGGGGCCGGAAAGGCGGGAGTCGCGGCCCACGGCGATGGTCACATCGGCGGCATCCTTGCCGCTGCGCCGGGCCACCCACAGGGCAAAGGCGGCGCCAAAGTCTTTGGCGATGGCAGGGGTGAGGCTTACATCTTCGCCGGCAACACCGGGCAGGGCAATGCCGCGCAGGTCGCTGCCGTTTTGCAGTTTACGGTAATCCTTCATGCTGGGTTCCTCCGTTTTTATTGTGATAGATGATGGTCGGGTCATTCTTCTGCCAGGGTCACACGGGCTTCAAAGCAGGTTTGGTCCCCCTGCCGGCCCACCAGGTGGTACTCCCCTTCTTCCACACAGCGCAGCAGTTCCAGCTCCCGGCCGGGAACGGCCTGGTGCGCATAGCACAGGCAGATGCGTTTGGGGGCGTTTTCTTTCAGTTTTTCCAGGGGCAGCAGGTCGCAGATGATGTCGTAATAGACGGCGTTGTTGACATGGCCGTTGGCGTCCAGGTCGGAATAGCGCACCGGGCGAACCTCCGCCGGTTGCCCCACAGTGGTGCGGAAGCGGAATTCCTTGGGGTCGATCTCCAGCTCGCCGCAGGTCATCTCCAGGGGAAAGGCCTGGGGCCGCAAAATCTTCATGGTCTCCAGCTCCACCAAAGTCCAGGAGGTGTAGAACCGGGCCAGGATGTTCCCCTGGCTGTCGCGGGCCTGGGCCTGGCGGAAAAACTGGCTGCCCTTGCTGCCCATGGGGCAGGTTTCCACCGTGATGTCCTCTTCGGCGGTGGGCATGCGGTCAATTTCCAAAATGACCCGGGAGGTGACAAACCCCATGCCGTGCTGGTCCTTCAGGGTGTGGTAGTTCATCCCCAGCGAAGAAAGCTGGTCCTCCCCTGCCTGCTGCAGCACCCGCACCAGGTTGGCGGGGCGCATCCGCAGGGCCAGGTCACATTCATAAAAGTCTACATGGTGAGAGAGGGTGAAGGTCCCCTCGGGGTGAAACATGCAAAAACCTTCTTTCTGTGCCAACAAGGCAAATGGCGGCCGCGGGGGCCGCCAAAAAAGTTACTTGATGACGTCGCAGCCCATGTAGGGACGCAGGACCTCGGGCACGGTCACGCTGCCGTCTTCGTTCTGATAGTTTTCCAGAATGGCAGCCACGGTGCGGCCGATGGCCAGACCGGAACCGTTGAGGGTGTGGGCCAGGCGGGCCTTGTCCTTGGGGCCGTCCTTGAAGCGGATGGCGGCGCGGCGGGCCTGGAAGTCCTCGAAGTTGGAGCAGGAGGAGATCTCCTTGTAGGCGTTGTAGCTGGGCAGCCAAACTTCGATGTCGTAGGTCTTGGCGCTGCTGAAGCCCAGATCGCCGGTGCACAGGGTGACAACACGGTAGGGCAGGCCCAGCAGCTGCAGGGCATATTCGGCGTCGTGGGTCAGGGCTTCCAGTTCCTCATAGCTGTGGTCGGGGTGGGCAAACTTGACCAGTTCCACCTTGTTGAACTGGTGCTGGCGGATGAGGCCGCGGGTGTCGCGGCCGGCCGAGCCGGCTTCGGCACGGAAGCAGGCCGAGTAGGCGCAGTACTTGAGGGGCAGCTGGCTGCCGTCCAGAATTTCGTCACGGTGCATGTTGGTAACAGGCACTTCGGCAGTGGGGATCAGGTAGTAATCCAGACCTTCCAGCTTGAACATATCTTCGGCAAACTTGGGCAGCTGGCCGGTGCCGGTCATGGAAGCGGCGTTGGCCATGAAGGGAGGGAAGATCTCGGTATAGCCGCGGGAGGTGTGCAGGTTCAGATAGAAGTTGATGACGGCACGCTCCAGACGGGCGCCCAGGCCGCGGTAGAAGTGGAAGCGCTTGCCGGTGACCTTGGCGGCGGTTTCGGGGTCCAGGATGTTCAGGTCGGTGCCAATATCCCAGTGGGCCTTGGGCTCAAAGTCGAACTTGCGGGGTTCGCCCCAGCGGCGTGCCTCGGGGTTCATGCTGTCATCCAGGCCAACGGGCACGGTCTCGTTGGGAACATTGGGGATGGACAGGATGATGTCCTTCTGCTTGGCTTCCAGTTCGGCCAGCTGGGCGTCGTTGGCCTTAACAGCTTCCGAAAGTTCCTTCATCTTGGCCATGATGGGGGCAACATCGCCGCCGTTCTTCTTGATGGCGGGAATTTCCTTGCTTGCCTTGTTCTGTTCGGCCTTCATGGCTTCGGTTTTGGCGGTAATTTCGCGGCGCTGTACGTCGATGATCAAAATTTCATCCACTAGGGCGTCCATATCCTTGCCACGGTTGCGGCAGGCGGTTTTTACCAGATCGGGGTTGGCACGAATAAATTTAATATCCAGCATGATGGTTTCTCCTTTTATTGTTCCTCTCAGGCCTTCCTTGTGCAAAGGGAGGTGCCCCGCAGGGGCGGAGGGATTGTTTCCTTGTTTTTCAGGGCTTCAGGGCTTTTTCCAGCGCTTCGGCCATTGCGTTCAGGTCTTCTTTGCTGAAGAATTCGATCTCCAGTTTACCGCCCTCTCCCTTGGGGGAGATCTTTACCCGGCGGCCCAGGCTTTCGCCAAGGGCAAGCTGTGCCTCGCGGCAATAGCTGCTGCCCCAGGCCGATTCCTGCTTTTCGGGCTGTGAGGGCGGCGCTTTCTTCGCCTCCCGGCGGCGGGCGCGGGCCAGTTTTTCGATATCACGTACCGTCAGGCCCTGTTCCACTGCCAACCGGGCCATTTCCACGGCCTCGGCTTCCTCCATGCCCACCAGCGAGCGTGCGTGCCCTGCGGTCAGCTTGCCTTGCCGCAGCAGCTCCAGCACCGGCTGGGGCAGGGTCAAAATACGCAGGGTGTTGGCCACCACCGGGCGGGATTTGCCCAGCCGTTTGGCTGCCTCTTCCTGGGTAAGTCCATAAAGATCCATCAGCGCGCGGTAGCCCTCGGCTTCTTCCAGCACATTCAGGTCTTCCCGCTGAAGGTTTTCGATCAGTGCCAGTTCCATGGTGGCCTTGTCGTCGGCTTCCCGCACAAGGACGGGCACCTCGGTCAGCCCTGCCAAACGGCTGGCACGCCAGCGGCGTTCGCCGGCAATGATCTGGTAGCCGTCGCTTTCCAGCGGGCGTACCACAATGGGCTGCAGCACACCGTGTTCCCGGATGCTGTCGGCCAGTTCCTGCAGGGCGGCCTCGTCAAACTGGCGGCGGGGCTGGCTGCTGTTGGGTTCCACCTGGGAAAGCCGCACCGTTATGATACTTCCCTGCCCTGCGTCGGCGGTGTTATCCAGAAACAGTGCATCCAGGCCCTTGCCCAATCCACCTTTTTTGGCCATTATGCTTTCCCTCCGTTCATTTTGATCACTTCCCGGGCCAGGTCGTAGTAGGCCACGGTGCCCTTGCTGCCCCGGTCAAAGTAAATAATGGGCCGGCCGAAGCTGGGTGCCTCGGAAAGGCGCACCGCACGGGGAATGGTGGTTTTATAGACCTTGCGGGGGAAGTGGCGTTTTACCTCGTCCACCACCTGCATGGTCAGATTCAGGCGGCCGTCATACATGGTCATCAGCACGCCTTCGATGTCAATGCCGCTGTTGTAAAGACGCTTGACCTGGCGCACGGTGTTCATCAGTTGGCTCAGGCCCTCCAGGGCGTAGTATTCGCACTGGATGGGGATCATAACCGTGTCGCAGGCGGTCAGGGCGTTCAGGGTGATCAGCCCCAGCGAAGGAGGGCAATCGATGAAGATAAAGTCGTAGTTTGCCTTGAGCTTAAGCAGCGGAGCCCGCAGGCGCATCACCCGGTTTTCCATTTCCACCAGCTCAATTTCGGCACCGGCCAGGGCCAGGTTGCAGGGCAGCAGGTCCACGTTTTTGCAAACATTTTTGACCATGGCCGCCTCGGGCTGAACACCGCCGATGAGGATGTCGTAGGTGGAGACCTTGATGTCCCGCTTGTTCACACCCAGGCCGCTGGTGGCATTGCCCTGGGGGTCAAAATCTATCATCAGCACTTTTCGGCCCAGGTCGCCCAGGCAGGCAGCCAGATTGATGGCCGTTGTTGTTTTGCCCACGCCGCCCTTCTGGTTGGCAACGGCAATGATCTTTCCCATAGATTCCTCCCCTTCCGGCAGTTGGGCCGGGGTTTTTGTTCCTACACAGTATAGCACACCGGGTTTTCAAAGAAAAGAGCCCGCGGCTTTTTTGATTCAAAAATGTTTCACGTGAAACGCCTGCTCTCCCCTTCCCCGCTGCGCGGCACCATGTTTCACGTGAAACATCTGCCGCAGCCAACAAAAAGACCCGGGGCCGGGTGCGGCCTCGGGTCGTGGGGGGTGGGCTTGTTTAACCTGCAACAAAGAACTTGACCAGGAACAGCAGCGAAAGGATAAGGGTCATGGGAGAAACATCCTTGCCCTTGCCGGTGGTGTACTTGATAACACTGTAGGAAATAAGGCCGATGCCGATGGCGTGGCCGATGGAACCCGAAACGGGCATGCCAATGAGCATCAGCGCAACGGGAACCACCTGGGTCTTGTCGCCAAAGTCGATCTTCTGCAGGCCGCTGAGCATCAGCACACCAACATAGATAAGGGCAGCCGAGGTGGCGGCGGCAGGAATGATGGCAGCAACGGGGGCGATGAACATGCAGGCCAGGAAGATGATGCCGGTGGTAAGGGCGGTAAGGCCGGTGCGGCCGCCGGCCTCCACGCCGGAAGCCGATTCCACAAAGGTGGTTACGGTGGAGGTGCCGGTGCAGGCGCCGGCAACGGTGCCCACGGCGTCGGCCAGCAGGGCCTCCTTCATGTTGGGCATATTGCCATCCTTATCGATCATGCCGGCACGGCTGGCGGTGCCAACCAGGGTGCCGATGGTGTCAAACATATCGATGATGCAGAAGGTGACCACCAGGGTGATGGCGGTGAACCAGCCCAGATCCATAAAGGTGGCAAAATCAAACTTGAAGAAGGTGGTCTCCATCATATCGGCAAAGGGAGGAACAAAGGAAGCGGTTTTGATGGACTCGAAGGGGTTGACCTTCAGGAAGAGGTAAGAACCGCCCCAATAGATCAGCGAAGCGTAAATCATGCCATACAGCACAGCGCCCTTGATGCCCTTGTGGTCCAGGGCGATGATGATAAACAGGCCGATGAACATAGTGACAACGGTAAGGATCATAACGCCATAACCGCTGCCCATGGCGGTCTTGGCAACCGCGGGGGTAAGCGCGCCAAAAAAGTCGCGCATGGCAAAGAAGGGGCCGCCGGTTTCCGAATAGACGCCCACATTGGAGCCAAGGCCGATGTTCATCAGCATCAGGCCAATGGCGGGGCCAATGCCAAAACGGACCCCCAGGGGGATGGCGTCAACGATCTTATCACGGATGTTCAAAATAGACAGGATGATAAAAACAATGCCCTCGATGAGGATGATGCACAGGCCCGCCTGGTAGGACTGCAAATAGCTAAGGCCGGTCATGCCCACAATATTGGCAACCGTTACGGCGAAAAAGTTGTTCAGGCCCATGCCGGGAGCCATGGCAAAGGGCTTGTTGGCCACAAAGGCCATCACAAACATGCCAATAGCCGAAGAAATACAGGTGGCCAAAAACACACCATTCCACAGGGCTGTACCCTCTGCGCCAAAATTGGTCAGCAGGTTGGGGTTCAGGGCGATGATGTAGGCCATGGTCATGAAGGTGGTGATACCGGCAAAGATCTCGGTTTTGACGGTGGTGCCATTTTCCTTCAGCTTAAATATTTTTTCCATAGGATCCTCCAAAGCTACATTTTATCTCTTTCGGCAGAACATGGTTTTGTGGTTAGATGGGGTCTCCGTTTTTATCCAGCAGGGGCAGCTTTTCCAAATAGATCAGATCCTTGCGGTCGGCGGCCTCCCCTTCGGCCAGAATGGCCATGCGGCCCACAATGTTGCCGCCGGCCTGCTGCACCAGGTTTTCCAGGGCCAGCAGGCTTTCGCCGGTGGAGATCACATCATCCACGATCAGCACACGCTTGCCCTTCATAAATTCGGCGTCGGCGCCATTCAGATAAAGGGTCTGGTCGGCGGCGGTGGTGATAGACTTCACCTTGGCCGAAAAAACATTTTTCATATACAGCTTGGGAGCCTTGCGGGCCAGCAGATAGTGGTTTTCGCCATGCTGGGCGGCCATTTCGTACAGCAGGGGGATGCCCTTGGATTCGGCGGTGATCATAATATCATGGTCGGGGGCCTTTTCCAGCAGGGCGGCGGCACAGGCCTTGGTCAGCTCCACATCGCCAAAGATGACAAAGCCGGCAATGCAAAGGTTTTCGTTCAGGGGGCAAACCGGCAGGTCGCGTTCCAGGCCGGCTACCTTGATGCGATAAAACTCCTTCATATCTGTCTCTCCTTTTATCGATGATAAAATCCATAAAATGGAAATTATACAAAAGTCGTACTGCCGCCCTTGCGGGCAGCCCTTCTTTTTCCTGTTAAGTATAGCACATCCCTATCAACGAAAACAATCAAAAAGAGCCCCTTCTCCCCTGCCGAAATGGAGAAAAACAGGGTCATTTTCGGGCTTTTTGCCCTTTCTTTGCCAAGCGATTGCTTTCCCCCTTTTGCCGTGCTAAAATAGAAAAAATATCTATTTTTCAGTTGACATTGTTACCTTGAACGGAGGAAAGAAATATGATTTATCAAAGCCAGCAGATGGAAGAACAGGCCGTGCTGAACACCGCCGCCCAGATGTGCACCGCCGCCCGCACCGCCCCCAAGGCCACCGGCAAGGATGTGATCTACACCCTGGTGCTGACCGGCGCGGAAAAGGATGCCCTGGCCGCCAAGATGGACGAGATGGGCGCCCGCGACTTTGAGGACAAGGGCGAAGCCTGGTACTGCCGCGACGCCCGCGGCGTGCGTGCCTCCCAGGCCATCGTTCTGGTGGGTGCCAAGCGGGAACCCCGCGGTGTAAAGAACTGCGGCTTCTGCGGGTTTGGCGACTGCGCCGGCTGTGTCAAGGCGGGTGGGCTGTGCGTCTACCCCTCCATGGATCTGGGCATCGCCCTGGGTTCGGCTGTGGCCCTGGCCGCCAACCTGCGCACCGACACCCGCATCATGATGTCTGCCGGCAAGGCCGCCGAAGAGATGAAGTACATCGATGCCGACATTATGTGGCAGGGCATCCCGGTAAGCATCAGCGGCAAGAGCATCTTCTTTGACCGCAAAAAGCCGGAATAAAAAAGGGCAATTGAGAATTGATAATTGATAATGGATAATTGACAAGGAAGGTGTCCCCTCAGCGGGGCGCCTTTTTTGGTGCCAAAGTTTCTCCGCTGCGCCCCGAACGACGGACAGAAAAACACAAATCTGTCCCGCACCGCGGGACCCCATAATTATCCATTCTTCATTATCAACTATCAATTATTAAAGCGGTTCGATTCCCGCACTTTATTTTTAAAACAAGAAAACCACCCTATTGGGTGGTTTTCTTT
>JAGAPB010000017.1 GCA_017847995.1 Oscillospiraceae bacterium | reverse complement strand
TTCTGGTTCCATATTTTCGCAAGTCTGACTCTCCAGAAATATTGGTAAATCTTTGGTAAAATTGAGAGCGAAACACAAAAAACGCTTATTTTCGGGACTTATAAGACGATTTGAGACTTTTCATCATGCCCGGTAAATCCTATCGTGCTATAGAATTATCAGATTTGGAAATTAAAAGGTTACCAAATCGAAAGCGGAGTGAAATCACTCCGCTTTCGATTTACATTATTTGTTTTTTCAATAACTCATTATAGTTTTTGGGAAATCCTATAAGAGATAAATCAATGTCACTTTTATATTCCTCTATAATTGTGTAAATATCATTTACCATTTCGCGTTTAATGGATTTGTCCGGCAACCTCTTGATAAGAATTAAAATATATGCAAAAAGCGTGTCGTTTTTAACATCTTGATTAGAACGCAAAAACTGAGGATTAAATCTCACCGCAGGATGGAACTTTGTATTATATAATCTTGCAGCATGTGCACACTTGTTTCTTAAAACTGATAAACAATGCAAATGATTTTCTAATGTTGCCGCAGAGACCCCTATTGCTTTTGCAATGTTATTCTGTTCTGAAAAGTACATGCAACTAAATAATTTGGAGATATCAGAAAAAGATAAGAGTTCAACCATAACCCATAATGGCATTCTATCATTGTACTTAACCTTGTGATGTTTAACAATTAAACTATCCTTATAATACCCATTATCTTTTTCTAAGTGATTTTTCACTTCATTAAATTCTTTTTTCTTGTAGTAATTCTTTTCATCATAATGTTGGTCATGCGGGGAATCAACACATTTTGACATAGAAAAACCATACGAAATTTGAGTTCTATAAAAAACTTCAGTTATTTCTATATAGCGACGTAAAGTATTTCTGAGTCGTTCATCAAATTTGTATATCTTATGTATTTTATCAAATGAAGTATTGCTAATAAAATCACTATCATTCTCACTTTTTCTAAATTGTAGCGAATAACCAGTCAATCTATAATAGTTTATTTTTGATAGTACAACTTTAGCATCTTCTTCATTTGCTATACTCATACCGTGACTTTTTAATTTTTCGATTTGACCATCATAAGAGCACGGCGTTTTTAATTACATAATTTTCTCCCTAAAGTAAAAAAGCCGAGTATAAAACTCGGCTGGTCCCCAATGCCTCAAGATTAGAGACTTCGGGCAACTCTGTTATTATTATTATATGCAATTTTTTTATTTTTTGCAACACCACATATAGCTTTTTTCAAAGCTCAACACCCTATATATAGTGATTTAGCATATTACTCTTTCCTCCATGCTATGTATCATTCTGCAAAATCTATCCTCTGCTGTCAATAAGGAAGATTAAGAAAAGGCAGCCAAAACACGCAGGACTTGAGAGGCAATGATAGTTTCATCCGCTTAAAACTAACTAATATTGCTATGCGTGACACAGCTCCTCGGGCTATATCCAATGATGGATTAGGTCTTATCGTTGATACAGATGGAATGGTCACAAACCCCTGAGTTAGACAATTAAAAACTTTCTAGAAAAGTAGCTGTAGCTAAAGGGTAAATGTTAAATGTTGAAAATTGACCCTCTTTCCGAGCCGAGCGATTGGTGTAGTTTCCCCCAACAACGGGAGAAACTACCTAGTAAAATTGACCCCCATCGGTCGCTTTCGCTTCAAGGTTGCTTGCTAGTTCCTGGCTAATGCCAGGCGCCAGGTCTTTGTCACCCCATCACTGCCCAGGGTCCCCGGCGTCCCACTTCAGTGAGTCCACCCGTGCCGATTTGTTTTTCGGGCGCGCACTCCGCCCGCTATGGGATGGGCTATAGCAAGCAGTATAGCTTATCCACCCCGGGTGTTTACTGCAGCGGCCACCCACACCCTTGTTTATTTCGCCTGCGTCGAGGCAGACGCACAGTAACGTTGCTCTCTCTGTGCCTTCTTATTCAGTTAAACATAAAAAGACCTTGTTCGATGCCCAAGGCATGAACAAGGTCTTTTTTATAAGCAACTCAACCTTTTTCCTAAATCTGTTATGTAAACGAGTGCTTTTTCTTCATCTGTCAATGTTTTCAGTAGTGGGTCCCCCTCCCGGATGCGCATGGTGCGGCGGATCTCCTTGGGAATGACCACCCTGCCAAGATCATCAATACGGCGAACAATGCCAGTTGCTTTCATATATAAGAACCTCACCTTTCATCAATAATCAGAGATTTTGGGGAAGGCTTCGGAAAGCTGGCCCGTAACCCCGCAAAAAATCTCCTTGTTTTAAGAATCGTGGTTCTATTATCTGTAAAACAAGGAGATTTATTCTGCTATTAAATTGTCGATATTTGGCAGTTACAGCTTTTCAAAAAGCCCGGCGAGGGAGTAATAGGCCTCGTCAAACAGCTTTTTCATTTCACCGTACTTTTCGGCCTTGGAAAGGTCGGGCTTGTTTTCCTCGTTGATCTGAATGAAGCGGTCAACGGCATCGAAGCCGAAGGCCCCAACGCCAACACCGGCGGTGATGGCCGCGCCCATGGAGGTGCCCTCTTCCAGATAGTTGGGAACCAGCACCGAAACGCCGAAGATGTCGGCCAAAATCTGCTGCCAGATCTTGTTGCGGGCGCCGCCGCCCACCAAAATCAGCTCGTCGATCTTGCTGCCGCCCTTCAGGAAGGTTTTGAGGACGATATCCAGGTTGTAGCCAACGCCCTCCATCACGCTGCGCAGAATGTCGCCGCGGCTGTGGTTGAGGGTGAGGCCCACAAAGGTGGCCTTGGCCTTGTCGTTCCAGCGGGGGCTGCGTTCGCCGATGAGGTAGGGCAGATAGAGCAAATTGCGGGCACCAACGGGCGAGGCCTCCACTTCCTTGCAGACGGTATCATAGATAACGCCCTTGTCGGGCATCTCATAGCCTTCCACCTCTCCAAAGAGGTTCTTGACCGCCCAACTGAGGGAACCGCCGCCGGTCTGCATGGTGCCGGTGGGCAGTACATAGCCGGGAACGATGTGGGCAAAGTTAAAGGTGGTCATATCGGGGTCGTAAACAGGGGTCTTGCTGGCCATAGAGATCCAGGAGGAGGTCCCCAGGCAGCAGTTGGCAATGCCTTCCTTGACAATGCCGGTGCCAACGGCGGCACAGCAGCCGTCGCCGCCGCCGCAAACCACGGGGGTGCCTTCCAGCAGGCCGCAGAGCTTGGCGGCTTCCTTGGTAACGGTGCCGGCAACCTCCACCGAGGGCAGGATGTCGGGCATTTTGGCCTTATCCAGCCCAGCCACCTCCAAAATCTTATCCGACCACTGCAGGGTGTTCAGGTCCATCATGCAGGTGGAGGAGCCGTCGGAGGGTTCGGTGATAAATTTGCCGGTGAGCTTCAGGATGATGTAATCCTTGGCGTTAAGCATCTTGTAGGTCTTGTTGTAGACCTCGGGAAGGTTGTTTTTCAGCCACATCAGCTTGGTCAGGCTGTAGGAAGCGCTGATGCGGTGGCCGGTGATGCGGTAAAACTCCATGCTGTCCATGCCGGCGCGGATGGCGGCTTCTTCCCTGGTGGAGCGCATATCGGCCCAGATGAGGGCGTTGTAGAGGGGCTCGCCCCTGTCGTCCACACACAGGCAGCCCATCATCTGGCCGCTGAAGGAAACGGCGATGACATCGGCGGGGTTGACCTCGGCCACCAGGGCCTTGGTGGTTTCGCAGACAGCGCGCCACCAGTCGTCGGCCCGCTGTTCGGCCATGTTGTTCTCACCGGTGAACAGATCATAGGAATAGACGGTGCTTTTTACCAGCTTGCCGTCGGTGCTGTAAAGGGTGGCCTTGTTGCCGGAGGTGCCCAGGTCGTGGGCCAAAATATACTGGCTCATGTTTCTCCTCCTTAGAACTTGATGACCATCTTCATGGTGGGTACACGGTTTTCGATGTTTTCAAACGCCTTATCAATGTCGGCAAAATCGTAAACATGGGAAACATAGTCGTTGGGGTCCAGAATGCCGGCCTTGATCCAGGTTACGATCTGGTCGTGGGCCTCCCCTTCGGCCTTTTTGGAGGGGAACTGGTGGAAATGAAGGGTCCAGTTGTAGGGGCACTTGCTCCAGTCCACTTCCTGAGTCATGTTGGCCGAAATGCCGTAAACGCAAACCTTGGCGTCGGGCTTGATGATCTCCAGCGAGGTGTTGATAAAGCTGGAAACACCAACGGCATCCAGCGAAAAATCGACGCCGTCGGGGCAGATGCCGCGCACGGTTTTTACAATGTCTCCCCTGGTGCTGTTGATAACGTAATCGGCGCCGCGCTTTTTGGCCAGTTCCAGCTTTTCGTCGCTGATGTCGATGGCGATGATGGGGCCCATGCCCTGCAGCTTGGCAAACTGAACAAAGCTGAGGCCGACGGGGCCCAGGCCCAGAACCACCAGGCTGCGGTTGGCTTCAAAGCCAAAGCGCTTCATGGTGCTCAGCACCTCGCGGAAGGTGATGATCATGGCCGAGCTTACGGGGTCAAAATCGCGGGGCAGCACCCTTTGGGCATAGGCAAATTCGGCGGGGATGATGCCGTCCTTTTCCTGGGCAAAGGCGTCGGTGACGATGTTGTATTCCGAATAGGTGCCCCAGCCGCTGCTGTAGCCTTTGGGAACATCCGACCAATAGGGCATCAGCACCAGGTCGCCGATCTCATAGCTGGTGACCTTGCTGCCCTTTTCGATGACACGGCCGACCCCTTCGTGACCCAGCACAACGGGGTACTGGTCAATGCCCTTAAAGTCTCCGTGGATGATCTTGGTGTCGGTGCCGTTGCAGACGCCGCAGCTTTCCATTTTTACCAGGGCGTCGTATTCGCCATAGGTGGGCATGGGCATGCCGTCAACGATCTTGCAGGTGTGGTCTTCATAAACAACGTAGCTTTTCATTTTTCGCGCCCCTTCTTTTTGTTGTGTTACAGGGTCTTGGCGTAATCTTCGGCAATGGCAATGCTCTTGCTGCAGCCAACGCGTTCGGCGCCGGCTTCCAGCATGGCCAGGCAGGTCTTGAGGTCGCGGATGCCGCCGGCAGCCTTTACCTTAACTTCGTCGCCCACGTGCTTCTTCATCAGGGCAACGTCTTCCACAGTGGCGCCGCCGGGGCCAAAGCCGGTGGAGGTCTTGATAAAATCGGGCTTTACTTCCCTGGCAATTTCGCAGAGCTTGATCTTTTCTTTATCGGTGAGGTAGCAGTTTTCAAAAATGACCTTGCAGATGACGTTGTGCTTGTGGCAGGCGGCAACGATCTGTTCCATTTCGTCCTTGATGTAGGCGGTGTCGCCGGCCTTCATTTTGCCAACGTTGATCACATAGTCGATTTCGCCGGCGCCATTTTTGATGGCGTCTTCGGTTTCAAAGACCTTGCTTTCAATGGTGGTGATGCCCAGAGGGAAGCCAACAGCCGAGTCGACCAGAACATCGGTGCCCTTGAGGAATTCGGCGCAGGCCTTGGTGGTGCCGGTGTTGATGGCTACGGTGTGGAAACCGTACTTTACAGCCTCTTCGCACAACTTTTTCAGATCAGCTTCGGTAGCGGGAGGGGCCAGCAGGGTATGGTCAAAAATATAGTTGAATTCCTTCTGAGTCATGTTCATATTCTTCGTTTCCTTTCGTTTTTTGGGTATTGTATGCTATATAAAAATAATTGTATCAAAGGCCATTTTTGTTTGCAATATCAGCCGTAAGATTCTCCCGATTTGCACATAGAACAGCATCCTCTTTCGGCGGTTTTGTCAAACACAGTCAGGCCGATCCCTGGCGTTTCTTGTTTTTTGCACCCAATACGCTATAATAAGAGGAAGAAAGAATTACAAAGGGGGTGCTCCCTTGCGTAAAAGAAAAATCCTGCTCTCTCCCGCCCAAACCATAGCCCTGTGCTTTGTGGCGGTCATCCTTGTGGGCGCTTTGCTGCTGATGATGCCCTTTACCAGCCGCAGCGGGGTAGGGCTTTCTTTTGTGGACAGCCTGTTTACCGCCACCTCGGCAACCTGTGTTACCGGCCTTGTTGTGGTGGACACCTGGACCCATTTCAATTGGTTGGGACAGTTTATTCTTCTGGTTCTGATCCAGGTCGGCGGGCTGGGCTATATGACCCTGATGATCACCGCCGCCCTGCTGATCGGCAAAAAAATCGGTCTGCGCCAGCGCTCCACCATGATGGAAAGCATCAGCGCCCAAAACCTGAGCGATGTGGCCGGGCTGGCAAGGTACATCCTCTTTGGCACCTTGGCCATCGAGGGGTGCGGGGCTGTTTTGCTGGCACTGCGTTTTGTGCCCGAAATGGGCTTTGGCCGGGGCTGCTGGTATGCGGTGTTCCACAGCATCTCGGCCTTCTGCAATGCCGGCTTTGATCTGATGGGCTTTCGCTCTCCTTTCAGCTCCCTTACCTTTTATGTGGAAGACCCCCTGGTCAACCTCACCGTCTGTGCCCTCATCCTGCTGGGCGGGCTGGGCTTTATGGTTTGGCGGGATCTTTGGACCAACAAATTCCACTTCCGCAAATACAGCCTGCATTCCAAGCTGATGCTGGTGGCAAGCGCTGTTCTTGTTTTGGGCGGCACCATTTTGTTCTGGCTTTCGGAACGAAACGGCGTGCTGGCCGATCTTTCTTCCGGCGGCCAGGTGCTGGGGGCGCTGTTCCAGTCTGTCACCGCCCGAACTGCCGGCTTCAACACCGTTGACCTGGCATCTTTAAGCGGGTCGGGCAGTTTGCTGATGCTGGTTTTGATGTTTATTGGCGCGGGGCCCGGCTCCACCGGCGGCGGCGTAAAAATAACCACCGTGGTGGTCTGCCTGCTGTCCCTTTTCAGCTATGCCCGCGGCAAGCGTGAAACCAGTGTTTTCAACCGCCGTTTGGATGACAACCAGATAAAGCGTTCGGCTGCCGGTGTCACCCTCTATTTCGTTTTTGCCATGGCTGGCTGCTATCTGCTGACCGTCCAGCAGCCCTTTGCGCTGGTGGATGCGCTGTTCGAAATTTTTTCGGCCCTGAGCACCGTTGGCCTGACCACCGGTGTTACCCAACAGCTCAACTCGGTCAACAAGATGCTGCTGATCCTGATGATGTATGCCGGACGAATTGGCAGCCTGACCATGATCATGGCGGTGGTGGAACGTCTGCCCGCCCGTGTAAAAGACCCCATAGAACACATTGTGATCGGATAAAAGGAGGAAACGATATGGCTTCTTATCTGGTGATCGGCCTGGGCCGCTTTGGCAGCAGCCTTGCCCAGCGTTTGACCGAGCTTGGCAACGAGGTTATGGCCATCGACAAAAATGAAGAAACGATCAACCGCATTGTGCCCCACGTTACACAGGCCAAGATCGGCGACTGTATGGACGAGGCGGTTCTGCGCTCGCTGGGGGTCGAATCCTTTGACACCTGCTTTGTCTGCACCAGCGAACAGTTCCAGTCCTCGCTGGAGATCACCTCACTGCTGAAGGAAATGGGGGCATCCCATGTTGTTTCCAAATCCGATCTGGGGCTCCATTCCCGTTTGCTGAAAAAAATCGGCGCCGATGAAGTCATCTTTCCCGAATATGACATGGCCTACCGCACCGCCATGCGCTTTAGTGTAAACGGGGCTTTGGAATACATCGAGCTTTCGCCCGGTTACGGCATCTTTGAACTGGATATTCCCGAAGGCTGGAACGGCAAAACCATTGCCGAACTGGATATTCGCAAAAACTATAATGTAAATATCATTGGCGTAAAAGAAGGCGGCGTGGTCACGCCCATCACCTCGGGGGGGCACACCTTCCGCTCCGGCGACCATGTGGTGCTGGCCGGCAGCAACGAAGATGTCATCCGCATGGCCAAATAAACCGCCTTTCCGGAGACAGGCCGAGAGCCTGTCTCTTTCTTTTTTGGAATGCAACATTTCATTGCTCGACATTTCATGCTTTCAAATGCTATGATGATGCTGCATGCAGGAAAGGAGGAGCGCCTGTGAAAGATATTTCCAAACGCATCAAAGAGCTGCGCACCGCCGCGGGGCTGACCCAGGACGAGCTGGCCGAAAAGCTGTTTGTGACCCGGCAGGCTGTTTCGGGCTGGGAAAACCACAAGACCCGCCCCGACATTGAAACGCTGGAAAAGCTGGCCGCCCTGTTCGGCATGGACATAATGGAGCTGCTTTACGGCAAGCAAACCACCGACATCAACCTTGACCGCCGCAGGCTGTTCCCCACCATTCTGTTCGGTGGGCTCTTTTTGCTGGGGCTGGTGCTTCCCATGTTTTTCAGCGTCGCCATCCAGTCGCTTTACTACCGTTTTGAAATGGGTTGGCTGGTTTATGGCTACACCATGCTGGTGCGGTGCTGTTATGGTGCCTTCTTCCCCTTCCTTTTCTCCCTTATTTCGGTTTTTCGCCCGTTCTGCGTCAAAAACCTTGCCCTGCGCATCATACTGGTCGCTTTGGGAATTGCGTTGCTTCTTCTCTTCTTTTCTTTTTGGGTTTTCACCCCTTTGTATCACCTTACCAGCTATGTTTCGCAGCAGCTTTTTGTCCGGGTCACCTATGCAGTGGGTATGAGCCAATACACCACCATCGTTGCCGGAGGGCTGCTCTGGCTGGGGCTGAACAAAGCATAATATTACGCGAAAGAGCACCACTGCGATGCAGTAGTGCTCTTTTTTAATGGTTTGATATGGTATGGCAGCAAAATTACAGCAGCAGGTCCTTGTCTGTGACCATGATGGCCTTGCCGGCGGTCTGGGGGTTCTTTACAAATTCGGTCAGGCCGGCCACGGTGTCCTCCAGCATAAAGGTGGTGGAAACCAGGCTCTTGAGGTCGATCATGCCCGATTCCACCAGGTCGATGCAGGCGGGGAAATAGAGGGCGGGCACGGCGTCGGAAGCGCGGATGTGGATTTTCTTATGGTGAACCAGGTTGGAATCGAAGCTGACGGTGGCGGCAGGCCCGTAGGCAATGCCCAGGAATGCGATAACGCCGCCCAGGTTCATGCAGTAGGTTGCATCCTCGATCAGCCTGGGGGGTGCGGTCAGCAGCACCTTGTCCACGCCGCCGCGGGCAAACTCATAGTTACGGATGTCTACTTTGTCGGTGAAAATGATCTCATCGGCGCCAAACTGCTTGGCCAGTTCGGCCCGGTGGCCGCAGTTGGAAAGGTCGGCGGCATAAATTTTGCGGGCGCCGGCTTTTTTGGCCATCTGCAGGGCCATCAGGCCGATGGGCCCAAGGCCCAGCACCAGCACGTCGTCACCCAGCTCGATGCCGGCCACCTTGAACAGGTCGTAGGCAACGCCCATGGGTTCGATCATCGAGCCTTCCACAAAGGACATGGAATCAAATTTGACGCACAGGGCGGCAGGGGCGGTGGTGTATTCGGCAAAGCCCATGCTTTCGCGCCCGCCGATGTAGTCGATGATCTTGGCGGCAGGGCCATCCAGGTCAACACGGCCGTTGCGGGCGGCGTCGGAAAGGGGGTTGAAGGTGGAGGTTTCCACCACCACCTTATCGCCAACGGCAACGTTCTTTACATTTGCGCCAATTTTTTCGATCACGCCCGAAAATTCGTGGCCAAAGGGGGTCCAATCTTCCGAGGCATAGCTGGCCTGGATCATTTCGTGGCCGCAGAAGCCGCAGGCCTTTACCTTGATGAGAACGTCATCGGGGCCAACTTCGGGGATGGGGATCTCGCGCTGTTCGAACTGAAAGGGAGCCTTGAGGTAATGGGACAGCATAGTGGTAACATCCTTTCTATCAATCGGTTTATGGTTCAGGTCAAATCGTCGCCGCCATAGGGTACGCCGGCCTGGATGATAACGGTGGAATAGCTGGTGCATTCGCCGGTGCGGACGGAGGCCCGCAGGGTATCGCCCTGGCTCATGGCCTTCAGCTCGGCGTGGGGAATGAAAACCACCGGGCAGCCGATGGGCTCCACCACCGCCAGCAGCTTTTTAAGATAGCGGGGGCTTACGGTCTTTACTTCTTCGGCCACAAACACCTTTTCGATGGCAAGGGTGTCGCGAATGGCGGCCAGCACATCCAGCAGGCGGGGCAGATGGGGCACAATGGCCAGGTCAACTCTTTCTTTGTCCAGGGGCTGGGGCATACCCGAATCGGACACCATCAGGTGGTCCATGTGGCCGGTTTCGCCCAAAACCCGCAGAAGCTGGGGGTGCAGGATTCCTTGTTTCAACATACTATTTCACCTCTTGTTCCTTATTTTTTAGGTCCGGAGTCTCTCTCTTGTATTTATCATTGTCTATATTATAAAAATCCCCGTCGATGCTGTCAACGGAATATTGAAGATGTCCTGTTTATGGGATAGCGCTTGCTGTATGCTTGGACTGTAAAAAGCAAGGAGGTTTTCCCATGGCTGTCTATCTCAAGCACTTCCGGCTGCTGTCCGATTCTGCCGAGGCATTGTTTTTTGCCAAGCAGCGCCGCACCTGCTACAACAACTTTTATCCCTTCGGTTTCTTTCCTGAAAAAGAGCTGGAGCAGCTATCTTTTGGCCCCATCACCTTTCTTTACGGCGGCAACGGCTCCGGCAAAACCACCCTTCTTAACGTAATTGCCCAAAAGGCAGAGGTGGTGCGCCATTCGGCCTTTTCCAACAGCGCCTTCTTCCAGGTATATGTGGACGGCTGCGGCATGGCCACCGAAGAGGGCATCCCCCGCAGCAGCCAGATTTTGACCAGCGACGATGTGTTTGACTATCTGCAGGACATCCGCCGCATGAACAACGGCATTGACCGCCGCCGGGAGGAACTGTTTGAACAATACACCGACCTCAAATACCAGCACAACCAACTGCAAAGTTTGGACCAATATGACCAGTGGAAGGCCCAGGTGGATGCCAAACGCACCAGCCAGTCCCGTTTTGTAAAAAGCCGCCTGCGGCAAAACATTGTCATGCAGTCCAACGGAGAAAGTGCCCTGCGCTATTTTGTGGAACGCATTGAAGAAAACGCCCTTTACCTGCTGGATGAACCGGAAAACAGTCTTTCCATTGCGCTGCAGCAGGAACTGGCCGGATTTTTGCAGGATTCGGCCCGGTACTATGGCTGTCAGTTCATCATTGCCACCCACTCCCCCATTCTGCTGAGCATGAGGGATGCCGAGATCTATGACCTGGACCACTCCCCCGCAGCGGTGCGTCGCTGGACCGAACTGGAAAATGTACGGGCTTTCTATCAGTTTTTTCAGCAGCACCAAGCGGAATTTTAGCCAAAAACCCCCTGTGCCACCGGCACAGGGGGTTTTCTTCCTTTATCAGCCCTTGCTGCGCAGCAGCTTTACCAAAAAGACGCCCAGCGCGGCCGAAACCACGACCACAACGTAGCTGCCCCAAGGGAAGGGCAGGTCCACTTCGGGGAACTGGGGGGCGCCTTCCACCCACTCTTCGGGGTGGCTTTCGGGGGCGGCGGGGTCCTCTTCGGACCACAGGGAGCTTTCGGGGTATTCCACTTCCGGCAGGCTTTCTTCGGGCAGTTCTGTGCCGGTCTGGCTTTTCTCTTCGGAAGAAGAGCTTTCTTCCTCCGGCTCGGGCTTTATGTCACGGGCGCTGGGCCAGGGGTCCAGGCCCTGCTGTTCACGCCAGGTCTTGCTGTCCACCCAGTCGCCGGCAGGAATGATGTAAAGGTCGGTGTCAAAGGGTTCGTCGGGGGTTTTGGCCGACTTCCACATGCTATTGTCCAAATAGCGCAGGTCCAGTAACAGACGGTAGGCGTCGGTATAGGGCACCTTGGCCACGGCGAATTCGCCGGTACTGGGCAGGACGATCTCCACATAGCCGTCGGCGTCGGGGGTAACGTCCTCCACGTTGTTCAGCATGGTTTTGATGCCGTGGCGGTAGTCGTAAACCTGCAGAGGGCCCACGCCCCGCAGCTCCTGGGGCACCTGGAACTTGACCACCGGCTGGCTGGCGTCAATGGTCATATAGGGTGCGCCGTCAAACAGCACCCCCATGATGTCGTCGTGCTCGGCCGGGGTGGTAACCCCCACATTGTCGGCTGCGGCAGGCAGGGCCAGCAGCAGCATGGCACAAAGGACGGTCATCAGGCCAATTAGTTTCTTTTTCATTGCTTTCTCCCCTTGCTTCGGGCCGCAGAGGACGCGGCCGTGGTCTTGCGTTTGGGATAAATGCCCCGGGCCGCCATTTCCCGGCGCAATTTTCTGCGTTTTGCTTTGCGGTATTCATAGCGGATGCGCACCACCAGATAGAGCAATGCAAATCCGCCCACCAGCACTCCGGCAGCGATCAGCAGCCACTTGAGGATGGCAAGCAGCACCCCCAAAAATCCGGGGCGGTCGGGTGTGGTATCGGGCTTTGCCACAGGGGCGGGGGCTTCCTCGCCATACAACTGCTGGCTGAGCACCGCGGCGGGGTAGGTGCCCAGTTCGGTATACTGGCCGCTGTTCCCAGCATCCTCCATACTCAGGGTAACATAAATTCCCGAGGCCGACCCCAGAATGGGCTGTGCCGGCAGGGTCCAGTCCACTGTAATGTTTTGGGGCTTGGCTCCGCTGTCCATCAGGCACAGGGCGTTGAAGCCCAGGGTCATCTCGCCGATCTCTTCTCCGGCAGAATTGTAGCCGGTGATGGTTTGGGTCTGGGTTTCCTCGTTTTCCACCTGATAGGGCTGCAGGTGTTCAAACCCGTATTCAAACAAATACTCGGCATCGTTGAACATTTCCCGGGCGGTGTTCACCCCCATCAGCACGCACATCAGTTCCATGCCGTTCTTTTTGGCCATCAACACACAGGTGTTTTTGGCTTCGGGGGTCCAGCCCAGCTTGCCGCCGGTGCAGGGTTGGTAATAGAAGTTGCCGTCTTTGTTGAGCATACGCACCTGGGTCCACAGGTTGCGCAGCACATTTTTGTTGGTGGGGGGCACATCGTGCTGCACCGTTCCCCAAATTTTGCAGAAGTCTTCGAACCGCACGGCCTCGGCCGCGATCAGGGCCAGGTCGTGGGCGGTGGTGTGGTGTTCGCTGTCGTGCAGGCCGTGGGCGTTAACAAAATTGGTGTTGGTGCAGCCCAGCTCTTCGGCCCGCTTGTTCATCAGCACCGCGAACTCTTCCATGGTGCCGCCCACGTGTTCGGCAATGCCGTTGGCGGCGTCGTTGGCCGAGGGCAGCATCAGGGCATACAGGGCGTTCTCCATCGAAATTTGTTCGTCGGTATCCAGCGCGATGTGGGAGGAGCCGTAATCGATGGTGTGGGTGGCCTCGTAGGACATGGTGATGGTCTCGTCCAGGTCGGCGTTTTCAAAGGCCAGCAGGGCGGTCATGATCTTGGTGGTGCTGGCGGGATACATGGTCTGGTCCATGTTTTTTTGATAGATGATCTGTCTGCTGCCCACCTCCATCAGCAGGGCCACCGGCGAGGTGAGCTGGTGGGTGGGGTTGGCGGCCAGGGCGGGAACAGCCAGGCTGACCGACAAAGCCGCCGCCAAAAGGCCTGCTGCCAGGCGGCGCATCGGGTTGTGTTTTATTAAATTCATGGTCGTTTGCTCGTTTCCCTTGGAATTTATGGGGCAAGGCCGGAGCTCAGCCGGCAGTTTAGGTCATGTTTATACAAGATATATCATACCACAACAGCCCGTCTATTGCAAAAAGCGATTCTCTTCTTTTTTCTTACGCACAAAATATGTGCCGAAAGTAAAACAAAAAAGCGAAGACTCCTAACCGGAATCTCCGCTTGCAGTTTCGTTTTTCAGCGCTTGGGGTTTACAATATCGCGCCAATCCAGGTCGCCGCGTTCCAGGGCGTGGATGAGGGCTTCGGCAGTGGCGATATTGGTGGCAAAGGGAATGTTGCGAACATCGCACAGGCGCAGCAGGCCGGCTTCGTCGGGTTCGCCGGGCTTTACGCTGATCGGGTCGCGGAAAAAGAGCAGAAGGTCAATTTCGTTGCAGGCAATGCGGGAAGCGATCTGCTGTTCGCCCCCCTGGGCACCGCTCATAAACTTAAAGATATCCAATCCGGTTGCATCAGCCACCAATTTGCCGGTAGTGCTTGTGGCGCAAAGGTTGTGGCGGGACAACACACCGCAGTAGGCGATACAGAACTGGGTCATCAATTCTTTTTTAGAGTCGTGTGCGATCAATGCGATGTTCAATTAGCTGTCTCTCCCATCTATACAAAAATTTATCGTTCAACGAAATGCAAGGGGTCTGGTCTGGCCGCAAAGGCGGGCAGCAATATTGGAAAATGCGGTTTGTTCCTTTCCGGGCAGCAGGGGCCTTCCGGCAAGGGCGGCGGCCTGCAGTTCCTCGCTGAAGGGAACGACGCCCTGCAGCATGATACCGGTGCCGTCCAGCACCTCATCCAGATCCCCAATGGCGCCCTTCAGCTTTTTGGGCACCTGGTTGATAATAAGCTTCTGACTTTCGACACCGTTTTGCAGCAGCACCCGGCTGAGCTGGGCGCAGTCACGCACCGAAACGGGGTCGGGAGTGACCACTGCCAAGGTGAGGTCGGCAGCGGCGCAGCTTTGGCGCACCATTGTGCCCAAACCGCCGGGCAGATCCACCAGGGTGTAGTCATAGCAGCGGCGGCAGAGCTGCAAAAAGCTGTTCCACTGCCGGGCATCGGGCACAAAATCGGGGTCATTGCTGCCCGAAAGCAGCCACAGGCCCATTTTGCCCACCGGAACGGCTGCCTCGCTGATGCGGCAGCGCTGCTCCAGCACATCGGCACAGTCGTACAAACTGTGCTGCGTAACGCCGAGGAGGAGATCCAGGCTGCGCAGACCGAAGTCGGCCTCCACCACCAGGGTGGATCTTCCCTGCTCGGAAAGAGCACGGGCCAGAAACGCGGTGACGGTGCTTTTGCCCGTTCCGCCCTTTCCGGATGCGATTGCCACAACCTTTCCCATAAATAATCCTCCAATTTTATAGTATAACAAACAGCGACAAGCTTTTCAAGCAAGATTAAACGAATTGTTGCAGAAAATCAGATTATTACAATTGCTTTCGTGCATTGTGACAAATCAGGGCAGAAGCTGGCCCTGGGCCTGGGGGGCCTGGCTGCTTTGGTTGCCGTAAAAATAGGCGTCAAAAATGGCCTTTGCCACAGGTGCGCCGGTGTAGCCGTGCCACCCCTTTTCGATGACCACCGCAACGGTGATCTCAGGGTCTTCCGAAGGTCCAAAGCAGATGTAGGTGGAGTTGGGGAAGGCCTTGGTTTCGGGGGTGCCGGTTTTGGAGGCGATGGTCATGGGGTAATCGCCCCAATAGGCATAGGAGGTGCCGCCCGGAGCGGTGGCCATCTCCATGCCCTGAATGGTAACCTCAAAGGCCTGTGGGGTGGCGTCCACCTGCTGCACCACGGTGGGCTCGTTTTCCCACACGGTTTCGTCCATGGTGTAGGTCTTTACACTGCGCACAATGTTTACATCCATGCGGGTGCCGCGGTTGCCGATGGTGGCGGCGTAGTTGGCAAGCTGCAGGGGGGTAAACTGGTTATAAAGCTGGCCGATGGAGGACTGTACCGTATCGGCAGGGTACCAGGGGGTGCCGGGCTCCACCTGCTCCTTCACCTCGGGGGAGGAAAGGTGGCCGATGTTTTCGGCAATTTCGATGCCGGTAGGCTGGCCCAGACCCAACTGGGCACAGTATTGGTTCAGACGCTCGATGCCCAGACGCAGGCCGGTTTCGTAAAAATAGATGTTGCAGGAGACCTGCAGGGCGTTGCGCACCGTGATGGGGCCGTTTACATAAAGGCAGCGGGGCTGGTAGGAGCCCAGCTCGGTGTAAACACCGCCGCAGTAGATGGTTTCGTTAGGCGAAACGACCCCCTCGCTGAGGCCGGCGATGGCAACCGCCGGCTTGAAGGTGGAACCGGCAGAATACTCGCCCAGCAGGGCGCGGTTCCACAGGGGGTTGGCGCTATCCTGCAGCAGTTGGTTGTAATTGCTGCGGTATTCGTTGATGTCGTAGGAGGGGTAGGTGGCGGCAGCCAGAACGTCGCCGGTCTTGTTCTCGATAACCACAACGGCGCCGGCGTTGGCCTCGCGGCCCTCCCCTTCGGGGGCGGTCTGCTGCAGGTGCAGGATCTGCTTTTCCAGGGCATCGTAGGCCACACGCTGCAGGTCCTTGTCGATGGTAAGAACAACGGTGTTGCCGGGAACGGCCGGTTCGGCCTCCTCCACGCTGACAACATTGCCGCGGCTGTCCAGGGTGATCCGGCGGACGCCGTCCTTGCCCTTCAAATATTCTTCGAAGTACTTTTCAACGCCTTCCTTGCCCACCACATCATCCATGCGGTAGCCCTTGTTCTTCAGCTCTTCATACTCTTCCTTGTAAATTTTGCCCACCTGGCCGATGATGTGGGGCGCCAGGTCGCCGCTGACATATTCACGGATGGCGCTTTCCTCCACGTTGACGCCGGGCATTTCATAGTCCCGCTCTTCCACCCGCGAAACGGTGCCGATGTCCACGTCCTCGGCAAAGGTGTAGGTGCTGGCCACACCAAATTCGATCAATTCCATGCCATAGCGCACCCCGGCAATGCGGCGCATCTGCTGGGTGGAGTAGCTTGCCAGAATGGTTTGCGGGTCATCCTCATCCCGCAATACATAGCGACCCAGGGTCTCGTCATATTCCCCCAGCTGGTAACGCTGGGTCGCCCAGTACATCACGTCCTGGCAGGTGCTGTATTCATTCAGGTCAAACATTCCCTTCAGGCGGGAGATCTCGGCCTCCTTCCCCTCGGCAAAGGCAAAGGGTTCTTCCAAAGTGACCGGAAGCTGGTCGATCCATTCCTCGCCGCACTGTTCCAGCAGTTCCATCAGCCGCAGGATGACGGTGTTGGCCTCGGTTTTTTCGGGCAGATAGGCGCCGTCCAGCACAATATTGTAGCTGGAACGGTTACCGGCCATGGGGCGGCCATAGCGGTCAACGATCTCGCCGCGCACGGATTTTACCACCTGTTCGCGCACAGTGCCGGCTTCGGCCTGGGCCAGATATTCGGCCCCCTGGGCGATCTGCATCTGCATCAAACGGTAGAGATACCCCAAAAAGACCACAAGGATGACCGCACCCAGGGCGATCAGTCGTTTCAGGTTCCTTTTCTTTTCCATTTGCGGGGACCTCCTTTCCGGCAAAATGACGCGGGTGGTTACAGTTCTTTGTATTTTTCAAATCTTTGGTGCAACGCACCAAAAAGCCAATAGATCAGCGGGGTAAACGCCACGGTGGGCAGGGCGGTGCCCAAAATTCTTTTCAGCCAGTAAAAGCCGGCATCGGGATAGTTGTAGATGCCGAACTGGAAGAAATAATTGACAAGGCAAAGACCCACCACAAAAACAGCGGTAAAGATCACACAGTTGCGCAGGTTGCGCTGGGTCAAATATTCGCACAGCAGGCCTACCGTTACTCCGCACAGCAAAAACATGATGGCGTTGAAGCCAAAATAGGTATTTGCGTTCAGGTCGCACAGCATTCCGGCAAAGGCCCCAAACAGGGCACCGGTATACTCCTGCTCCAGCATGGCCACGCTGACGGTGCAGGCCGCCAGCAGCAGGGGTTTATACCCCCAAAATTCCAAAAATCCGGGGGTGGACTGCAATATGTAAATGAAAAAGAAGAGCAGCGCACACAAGGTATAGTGCATGACCGAATACCGCATTTTCTTATTCATGGCTTCCTCCGGTGGGGCGTTTTACTGGCCAAGGGTTTCGCCCTGGCCCAAAAAGTCGGTGATCACATAAACATCCCGCAGCTCATAGATGGGGGCGGCAGGCTGGATGACAGCGTAAAGGGAAAGGCCGGAGCTTTCGGCCTGCACCTCGGTGATGGTGCCAATGACCAAACCTTCGGGGAAAAGGCCCTCGCCATCCGAGCCGGAGGTGATGACCAGGTCGCCGGCAAAGGCGCCGCTTTCCCGGTCCAGATAGTTCATCATGCAAAGGCCCTGCTGGGCCAGGTCGATGTTGCCGGTGACGATGCCGGTTTCGCGCACGCGGTTATCCACAGCGCCCACATTCAGCGAAACATCCAGGATGGTGATGACCTTGGAGTGGGTCAGGCCAACCTCGCTGACAATGCCCACCAGGCCCTCTTCCGAGATAACGGGGTCACGGGGCTCCACGCCGTGGTGGCTGCCCTTGTCTATGGTGAAGGAGCCAAAGCGGCTGTTATAGTCACGGCCGATGACCCCTGCGGGCACCATATCCAGCTCCTCGTGCTCCTCCTGGATACCCAGCATGGCCTCCAGGCGGCGGTTTTCCTGCCGCAGGTCTTCCAGCTCCACAAGCTGTTGGTTCAGCTCGGCGACCTGGGATCGCAGTTCTTCGTTTTCCTTGGCGGTTTTGCTGGCCTGGGTAAACTGGCTGAAAAAGTCGCCCACCCCATTGCTGACATTGGAGCTGAGCTGCTGCACCGGCGAAGCCACCGCGCCCAGCAGTTGGGACATCATGGGCGAAAAGCCGCCGGTCCAGATGGCCCGCAGCATAAAGGCACCCAGCAGCACCAATACCGCCAGCAGAACTTTTGCTTTTGTGCTGTGAAAAAACTCCTGCATAAGCTTCCTCCGTTTTGTCTGCATAAGGTCCGGCCCAGGGGCCGTGGCAGAAACAAAACACCGGGAGTACACGGCTGAGCGCCGCGCAGCCCCGGTGTAGGCATTCTTGGGTTAATAGCTTCTATCTTCGCTGATGGCGGGCAGATAGGCGTTCATGTCCTCCAGAATACGGCCGGCACCCAGGGCAACACAGTCCAGGGGTTCTTCGGCAACCTGTACGGGCATGCCGGTCTCCTGTGCCAGCAAACGGTCCAGGCCGCGCAGCATGGCGCCGCCGCCGGTCAGGGTAATGCCGCTTTCGATGATGTCGGCGGAAAGTTCGGGAGGGGTGCGCTCCAGGGTGACGCGAACGGCTTCCAGGATCTGGCTGAGAGGATCGGCAATGGCCTCGCGAACCTCTTCGGGGGTGATGCTCACTTCCTTGGGCAGGCCGTCCATCAGGTGGCGGCCCTTGATGGCCATGGGGGCTTCACCCTCATAGGGGGAGGCCGAACCGATGCCGATCTTGATCTCTTCGGCGGTGCGTTCGCCGATCAGCAGGTTGAACTTGCGCTTTACATACTGGATGATGGAAGCGTCAAATTCGTCGCCGCCCACGCGCACCGAACGGGAGGCAACGATGCCGCCCAGGGATACCACGGCAACCTCGCTGGTGCCGCCGCCGATATCCACCACCATGCTGCCGCTGGCGTCGTTGACAGGCAAACCTGCGCCGATGGCGGCTGCCATGGGTTCTTCCACAATGGCAACCTGGCGTGCGCCGGCCTGGGTGGCGGCTTCCTTAACAGCGCGGCGTTCCACGGCGGTCACGCCCGAGGGGATGCAGATGACCACGCGGGGTTTGGAAAAGAAGGTGCTTTTTACCGCACGCTTGAAAAAGATCTTCAGCATGCTGGCGGCGATGTCAAAATCGGCGATAACGCCATCCTTGAGGGGACGGATGGCCGAGATGGAGCCGGGGGTGCGGCCAATAACTTCCTTGGCCTCCTGGCCAACAAACTTTACGGTATCGGTACGCATATCCACCGCAACCACCGAGGGCTCGCGGATGATGATGCCCTTGCCCTTCATGTAGATGAGGGTGTTGGCAGTGCCAAGGTCAATGCCGATGTCTTTGCCTCCAAAACCAAACATATCTATCGTTCCTCTCTTTTTTTAGAAAGTTGCTTTTTGCATTTTTAGGGGAAACCGTTTTGGTTTTTCCCTATCCAATTTATTATACCCGTTGTTGTGTCATTTCTCAATGATATTTGAGAAAATTCACAGTTTGTTCGTCAGTCCTGGGCCGAAAACTTTTTCAGCTCGCGGTAAAGGCGGCCAACAGGCAGGCCCATTACGGTAAAGTAGTCGCCATCCAGGCGTTCCACCAGGATGGAGCCGTTGCCCTGGATGCCATAAGCACCGGCCTTGTCGGCAGGTTCCCCGGTGCCCACATACCATTCGATCAGTTCTTCCTCCAGGTCATAAAACTTGACCCCGGTGGCGGAAACAAAGCATTCTTCCCGGTCATCCTGCACCAGGGCCACGCCGGTGTAAACATGGTGCTCCTTGCCCGAAAGCTTGTGCAGCATGGCGGCGGCGTCATCCTCGCTTTTGGGTTTGCCCAAAATTTCGCCGTCCACGGCAACCACCGTGTCGCAGCCGATGACAATGTCGCCGGGGTGGCGCTTGGCCACAGCCTGGGCCTTTTTCAGGGCCAGGGTCTGAACCATTTCGTCGGCGGGGGTGCCGGGTTCCACCTTTTCTTCTTCGGTGGGTACATCAACGGTAAAGCTGGTGGTGATAAAGCCCATCAACACCTTGCGGCGGGGGGACTGGGAAGCCAAAATAAGTGCCATGATATGATCTGCCTTTCGTTAAATAATCAAAGTTTGCCGGTGGAGCCAAAGCCGCCTGCGCCCCGGCCGGTGTCGGAAAGTTCTTCGCATTCCTGCACCTGGGGCAGCGCAACAGGCATCAGCACAAGCTGGGCCACACGCTCTTCGGGCTGGATGGTGTAATCTTTGGAGGAGTGGTTGTGCAGGCCCACCATCACCTCGCCGCGGGAGTCGCTGTCCACAACACCAACGCAGTTGGCGGGGGCCACGCCGTGCTTTACGGCAATGCCGCTGCGGGCAAAGATAAAAGCGGCCAGTTCGGAGCTGCCCACATCGATGGCAATGCCGGTGGGCACCATGCGGGTCTCGCCCGCGGGGATGACCAAAGCCTCTTCCAGGCAGGCAAACAGGTCGTAGCCGGCGCTGCCCGCGGTGGCCCGCTTGGGCAGCAGGGCGGCGGGGCGCAGTCGTTTTACATTCAGCATATGGGTTTCCTCCTTGTCAAACGGGATCAGGCGACCCCCAGGTATTCTTCCAGAGTGATGCCCTGTTCCATGATGGCGGTGGCGGCTTCCACCCCAACATAGCGGAAGTGCCAGGGCTCGAACACCACCTTGGTGATGTCCTCCTTGCCCTTGGGGAAGCGGAGGATGAAGCCGTATTCGGCGCAGTGTTCCTTCATCCACTTGGCTTCTTCAAATTCTTCAAATTCGGGCAGCAGGTCGGGCAGCTTGGTGTAATAATCGGCCGAGATGAGGTCGACGGCCAACCCGGTGGAGTGCTCGCTGGTACCGGGAGGGGCGATCCACATTCCGGCTTGCACAGCGGCCTCTTCGGCGCTGTATCCGGCGTTCAGGTATTCCTGCACCTTGTTTTCGTAAAGAACGCGGCTGCGCTCGATGGGGCGGTATCCCGAAACGATGTAAAGGGGCAGCCCGGCTGCCTTGGCGTCATCCATCATCTTTACCAGGGCGTCGTACATATCGGCCTGCACACGGTAGCCGTCACCGATGTTCTTGAGGGGCAGGTCGGAAATTTCGTTGGGCATGGTGTATTCCTTGTTGACCAAAATCAGGCGGTAGTCGCCGTTGCCGGCCGGGAACAGGTGGTCGGCGCCCGCCAGGCTTGCGGGAATGGCGATCTCTTCCCCGTCGCTTTCCAGCTCGGTCACAGGGGCTTCATGGGTCTGCTGCTGGCTCTGCGAAGATTCTTCCACGGGTTCTTCCTCCGGTGTTTCTTCCGATTGACTTTGCTGGGGCACCTTCGGTTCTTCCTGTGCGGAAGAACTTTCCGGAGCCTCCTGCTGGCTGCCGGAAGGGGCGGCAGGCTCTTCGGGAGCGGGCTGGACGTTGCAGCTAACCAGGGCGATGGCTACACCGGCCACCAGCACCAGGGCCAAAATCAGCGGAAGGGCCATGTTGCGGCGAGGGCCACGGCGGCGGTAAACCTTTTGATTTTTCATAAAAACGACTTCCTTTCGTCGGTCACAGGATCTCCATTACGGCGGTGACAACAGCCAATGCCGCCAGGGGGGCAGTCTCGCACCGCAGAATGCGGGGGCCCCGCGAGCAGATGTGGATCCCCTGCTCTTTGGCGTAGTCCACCTCGGCGGGATCAAAGCCGCCTTCAGGGCCGGTCATCAGGGCAACGCTGCCGCCGATGTTCTGCAGGGCCCGGCCCAGGGGGATGGTGGCATTTTCGTAAAACAAAATGGGCAGGCTCTCCCCTGCCATGCGGCAGGCGGCGGCCTTAAAGTCCATCACGTCCTCCACCACGGGGATGATGCCCCGGCCGCTTTGTTCGGCGGCGGCACGGACAATTTTGTTCCAGCGGTCAATTTTTTTGGCCATACTTTTGGCGTCGGGGCGGCTGATGCACCGGGCGGTAAGCACCGGCACAAAGGCGGCTGCCCCCATCTCCACCCCCTTCTGGATGACACTTTCCAGCTTGTCCCCCTTGGAAAGGGCGACGTAAAGGGTGACGGGGTGGGGCGTTTCGGAGGTGGAGGGGCGGCTTTCGGTGACAACGGCGGTAACGCTGCTGTCGCTGATGCTTTCCACGCTGCAGATGTGGTCGGTGCCGGCGCTGTCGCAGACGGTGATAAGTTCCCCCGGCTTTACCCGCAGACTGCGGGCCAGGTGCAGGGCGTCCTGCCCTTCCAGGGTAACACGGTCCTGTACCGTTTCGGCAACAAAGAAACGGGGCATAACGGTTTCTTCCTCTCTTGGTTTACTGGGGCTTTACGGCCCAAACGGCGGCCCAACCACCCTGTTCGTCGCGGCGGCGCACCTCCAGGCCGGCGGCCTGCAGGGCTGCGGTCACTTCATCCAGGCGGGGCATGATGATGCCCGAAGAAAGCAGGCTTCCCCCCGGCTTGAGATGGGCAAAGATGGCGCCCGAAAGGGCGATGATGGCGTCGGCCACAATGTTGGCGGCAACCAGGTCATAGCAGCCCAGGCCAACGGTCTCGGCAATTTCCTTGTCTTTGATAAGGTCGGCGTGGTAGGCCTTGAATTGGGGTTCCACATAGCCCGAAAGGGCCAGATTTTCGCCCGAGATTTTGGCGGCCAGGGGGTCGATGTCAACACCCACCGCCTTTTCGGCCCCCAGGGCCAGGGCGGTCAGCGAAAGGATGCCGCTGCCGCAGCCCATATCCAGCAGCTTGCAGCCGGGGAATACCGTCTCTTCCAGCAGGCGGATGCACATCTGGGTGGTGTGGTGGGTGCCGCTGCCAAAGGCCATGCCGGGGTCGAGGCGGAGCACCACCTCATCCTCGGCGGCGGTGTATTCCTCCCAGGTGGGGCAAACCACAACACGCTTGCCGATCTTCATGGGATGGTAATATTTTTTCCAGCCAAAGGCCCAGTCGGCCTCCTGCACACCCTGAGTCTCCACGGTGTGTTCCACCCCTTCGGCGGTCAGGCGCTCGCGGATGAAAGAAACGGCCTCGGCGGGGTTTTCTTCGGGCGAGATGTAGATGTGAACCTTGGCGTGTTCCCGGTCGCGGGCCACCAGTTCCTCGTCAATAAGGTCGATGTGGGCGATCTCTTCCACGGCCTCTTCCAGGTCGGAATAGTCCTCGATATACATGCCGTAGGGCACGGTCATTTGTGCCACCGAAGCGGCGGTTTCGCCATCGGCGACCGGCACGGTGATGATAATTTCGGTCCAGTTCTTATCCATAAAATTCAAATCCTTTCGGGGATGATGTGTGCATAGCGATACAGAATATATTTTAGACCAAGATGAATAGAAAAGCAAGATTTAGGATGTAGGTGCGGTCAATCCCTCAGTCAGCCCAATGGCTGACAGCCCCCTTTACACAAGGGGGCCTTTTGTTTCTACAATCCGTTCCGCACAGCGGAACACCACACCTCTTCACTATTCCCTTTTCTCTATTACCTGCAAAAAAGACCCCTGTGTGAAAGCACAGAGGTCTTTTGCTTTACTTTCCTGCCATATCCTTGAACCGGTCGAAAAAGCTCTTGCGCTTTTCGTAGTTCTTGTCGTTCATCATGGCATCAAAGTTTTTCAGGGCTTCTTTCTGCTTGCCGGTCAGGTTGCGGGGAACCTCCACCTGCACACGCACATACTGGTCGCCCCGGTCACGGCCGTTCAGGTAAGGGATGCCCTTGCCCCGCAGGCGGAAGACGGTGGCGTTCTGGGTGCCCTCGGGCACATTGTACTTGGCCTTGCCGTCAATGGTGGGCACAGTGATCTCGTCACCCAGGGTGGCCTGGGCAAAGGTGAGGGGGATGTCGCACCATACGTCGAAGCCGTCACGCTCAAAGGTGGGGTCGGGACGGACCGAAACGGTGACCTGAACGTCGCCGGCAGGGCCGCCGTTTACGCCGTGGTCGCCCTGGCCCCGCAGAATGAAGGTCTGGCCGTTGTCGATGCCGGCGGGCACGCTGACCTCCAGGGTCTTGCTGATGCGCACACGGCCCAGGCCCTTGCACTTTTTGCAGGGGTCACGGATGATCTTACCCTTGCCGCCGCACTTGGTGCAGGTGCCCATGCTCTGGATGACCCCAAAGGGGGTGCGGCGCTGGGTGCGCACCTGGCCGCTGCCGCCGCAGTCGGGGCAGGTTTCGGGGCTGGTGCCCTTGGCGGCACCCTTGCCGGAACATTCGGCGCAGGTTTCCAGGCGGCTGATCTTGATTTGTTTTTTGCAGCCCAGGGCTGCTTCCAAAAAGCTGAGGGGCAGGTCGTAGCCCACATCGCGGCCACGGATGGGGCCGTTGGGGTCACGGGTGCGGGTGGCACCGCCAAAACCGCCGAA
>JAGAPB010000016.1 GCA_017847995.1 Oscillospiraceae bacterium | reverse complement strand
CCCGACTTCAAAACCCCCTATGTCATCCGCCGCGCCGGCATTGAATCGCTGGAAAAAGGCCGCACCTGGTACACTGCCAATGCCGGTCTTGCCCCCCTGCGTCAGGCCATTGCCGCCTACCTCAAGCGCCGCTTTGCCCTGGAATATGATGGAATGAAGGAAGTGATCGTCACCGTTGGCGGCAGCGAGGCCATTGACCTTTGCGTCCGTGCGCTGGTTTCTCCCGGCGATGAGGTTCTCATTCCCGAGCCTTCCTTTGTCTGCTACGACCCCATCACCCGTCTGGCTGGTGGTGTTCCAGTGGCACTGCCCACCCGTGCCGAGGACAAATTCCGCCTGACCGCCGAAGCTTTGAAGGCCGCCATCACTCCCAAAACCAAGCTGCTGGTGCTGCCCTTCCCCAACACCCCCACCGGCGCCATTATGGAACAGGAAGACCTGGAAGCCATTGCTGAGGTGCTGCGCGGCACCGACATCATGGTGCTTTCGGACGAAATTTACGCCGAGCTGACCTTTGGCAGCAAACATATCCCCTTTGCCTCGCTGGACGGCATGTGGGAACGCACCATCACCGTCAACGGCTTTTCCAAGGCCTACGCCATGACCGGCTGGCGCCTGGGTTATGCCGCCGGGCCCGCACCCATCATCGCCCAGATGACCAAGGTGCACCAGTTTGCCATCATGAGCGCCCCCACCGTCAGCCAGTATGCCGCCGTGGAAGCCCTGCGCCCCGGTTGCGATGCCGAAATTGAACGCATGTCGGTGGAATACAACATGCGCCGCAGCCTTGTGGTGGACAGCCTTAACCGCATGGGCCTGACCTGCTTTGATCCCCGCGGCGCCTTCTATGTGTTCCCCTCCATCGCCATCACCGGCCTCAGCTCCGAGGATTTCTGCAACCGTCTGCTGCAGGAACAGCATGTGGCAGTGGTTCCCGGCAACGCCTTTGGCGAAAGCGGCGAGGGCCATGTGCGCATCTCCTACTCCTACTCGGTGGAACACCTGATCGAAGCGCTGAAGCGCATCGAAAAGTTTGTGGCTCAGTTCAAGTAAGGAAAAAACTGCATAAAACGAAAAAAACCGTCCATTCTTTGTATGACAGCAAACGAAAGGACGGTTTTTTATCTTGAAACGACTGGAAGCGGCCCTGTTGGCTGGGCTTATCGTATCGCTGGTGGTGACGGTGGGGGCGGATTTTTCGGCCCGGGCCGGGCAGGTGCGCAGCGAAGTGCTGCGGCTGCATGTGCTGGCGGCATCGGATGCCCCGGTGGACCAGGCCCACAAGCTGGCGGTGCGGGATAGCCTGCTGGCAAAAAGCGGAGAGCTGTTTGCCTCTGCCCAAGATGTGGAACAGGCCATTGTGCAGGCCGGGGAACACCTGGAAGAAATAGAACAAACCGCCAGGCAGACCCTGCGGCGGCGGGGCTGCGCCGACAAGGTGAGTGCCCGGGTGGTGACCACCGGGTTTGATACCCGCAGCTATGGCGGAAATACCCTGCCCGCCGGGCAGTACCGGGCCCTGCAGGTGGTGATCGGAGAAGGAAAGGGCCATAACTGGTGGTGCGTGATGTACCCGCCCCTCTGCCTGCCCGCTGCCTGCAAACAGGAGGACCATACCGAGCTGGAGGACATCGACCTGCTGACCCAGGGCCCCGATTACCGCATGGGTTTTGCGGTGGTGGAGCTGTGGGAAAAGGCCTGTGCTTTGCTTCGAAAAAACGCTTGACAACACCCAACACCGGGAGTATATTGTACTTGACAACCAAATATGGGGTGCCGGGTATTCCTGGCTGAGAGGAGGTCGTTCAGGCCTTAAACCCTTGATGGAGCGGATGCAAACCCGGGTGCGTTTGATTCCATCGAACCTGATCTGGATAATGCCAGCGTAGGAAAATG
>JAGAPB010000015.1 GCA_017847995.1 Oscillospiraceae bacterium | reverse complement strand
GGGGGGCAGAGCCCACCTGATGAGGCGCGCCGCAAGGGCGTCGGGCACGAATGTGCCCGCTTCGGCCAAAGGCCGAGCAGTCCCTCAGCGGTTTTCGCCATTTCCGCAGAAATGGCTCGCGCCTTATTAGCCGAAATAATCCACGGCGCCGCGGAAGATCTTCTGATCCTTTTCGCCGGGCACATTGAGGAACACACCGTCGCAGGCACGTTCGGTGTGGCCCATCTTGCCGAAGACACGGCCGTCGGGGCTGGTAATGCCTTCGATGGCATCCACCGAGCCGTTGGGGTTCCAGCGGATATCCAGGGTGGGAGCGCCGTTCAGGTCAACATACTGGGTAGCGATCTGACCCTTGGCGGCCATTTCCTCCAGCACATGCTGGGGGGCTACAAAGCGGCCTTCGCCGTGGCTGATGGCCACGGTGTGGATCTCGCCCACCTGGCTGTGCATCAGCCAGGGAGAGAGGTTGGAGGCCACACGGGTGCGTACCAGGTTGGACTGGTGGCGGCCAATGCGGTTGAAGGTGAGGGTGGGGCACTGGTCGTCGGTTTCCAGAATGCGGCCAAAGGGCACCAGACCCAGCTTGACCAAAGCCTGGAAGCCGTTGCAGATGCCGCACATCAGGCCGTCGCGGTTATTCAGCAGCTCGTGCACCTGTTCGGTAACGGCGGGGTTGCGGAAAAAGGCGGTGATAAACTTGCCCGAACCATCGGGTTCGTCGCCGCCCGAAAAACCGCCGGGCAGGGCGATGATCTGGTTCTGGCCGATCAGCTTGGCAAATTCGGCAACCGATTCTTCCATCTGAGCGGCGGTGCGGTTGCGCACCACAAAGATGGTGGCCTTGGCGCCGGCACGTTCAAAGGCGCGGGCGGTGTCATATTCGCAGTTGGTGCCGGGGAACACGGGGATGAGCACCCCGGGCTGGGCAACCGAGGCCCCGGCCCTGCGCAGGCCGCCCTTGTCGTAGCTGTGGGTGGGCACCATGATCTTGGGGGTGGGCAGCAGATAGGGGAAAACGGGCTGCAGCTTCTGTTCCCAGGGCTGCTGCAGGTCTTCCAGATCCAGCTTTTCGCCGTTGAGGGCAATGGCGGCTTCGGCGGTCACTTCACCGATGCACAGGCCGCCTTCCAGTTCTTCGGCACTGGCCAGCAGCAGGCCGCCCACCATGGGACGGAACAGCTCCTCGTCGGTCATGCTCTTGGCAAAGCGGAAGCCCAGCTTGTTGCCAACACACATTTTGAAGACGCCTTCGGCAATGCCACCGTAAGATACGGCCCAGCTTGCGCTCACCCTGCCGGAGGCGATCAGCTCTTCGGCGTGGTCCAGCACACCGCACACATCCTTGAATGCGGGCAGGCCGGTGGCGGGGGCAACTTCGGGGCAGAAGAGGTAAAGCTTTTCGCCGGGCTTTTTCAGCTCGGTGGAAACGATCTTATCCCACTTGGCGGTGGATACGGCAAAGGAGACCAGGGTGGGAGGAACGTCAATGTCTTCAAAGGTGCCGGACATGCTGTCCTTGCCGCCGATGGAACCGACCTCCAGGCCGATCTGGGCATCCAGTGCGCCCAGCAGGGCGGCTGCGGGCAGGCCCCAACGCTGGGGGTCGCCCTGGGTGCGGGGGAAGTATTCCTGATAGGTGAACCAGGCGTGCTTGCGGCTGCCGCCGGCAATGACCACCTTCACCAGCGATTCGATGACCGCCGAAACGGCGCCGTGATAGGGCGAAGCCGAGGCGATGCGGGGGTCGTAGCCCCATGCCATCAGCGAGCAGGTCTTGGTCTCGCCCTTCAGCACAGGCAGCTTGGCAGCCATGGCCTGGCTGGGGGTAAGCTGGTGGGCTCCGCCAAAGGGCATCAGCACGCTGGCGGCGCCGATGGTGGAGTCAAAGCGTTCCACCAAACCCTTCTGGCTGCATACATTCAGGTCGGAAAGGTGTGCCTTCCACTTTTCGGCTGCACTGCCGCTGTATTGGGGCCACTGGGGCTGGGCAGGGGCCTTGAGGGAAACCCTGGTGTGCTTGGGCGCACCGTTGGAATTGAGGAAGTCGCGGGAAAGGCTTACGATGGTGTTGCCGTTCCAGGTCATGGTCATGCGGGGGTCTTCCACCACCCGGGCCACCAGGGTAGCGTCCAGGTTCTCGCGGTCGGCGGCGGCAATAAATGCCTCGGCATCCTGGGCGGCAATGACCACAGCCATGCGTTCCTGGCTTTCGCTGATGGCCAGTTCGGTGCCGTCCAGGCCGTCATATTTCTTGGGCACCTTGTTCAGGTCGATGGTAAGGCCGTCGGCCAGTTCACCGATGGCCACCGAAACGCCGCCCGCGCCAAAGTCGTTGCAGCGTTTGATCATGCCGGTTACGGCGGGGTCACGGAACAGGCGCTGCAGCTTGCGTTCTTCGGGGGGATTGCCCTTCTGCACTTCGGCGCCGCTTTCGTGGATGGACTCGACCGTGTGGGCCTTGGAGGAGCCGGTGGCG
>JAGAPB010000001.1 GCA_017847995.1 Oscillospiraceae bacterium | reverse complement strand
GGTATATTTGCGCATATTGGGCAGACCCATGCCGGCGCCGAAGCCCAGGTTGCGCACACTTTCGGGCGCGGTGCTGAAGCCTTCCTGCATGGCCTGTTCGATGTCGGCGATGCCGGGGCCGTGGTCGGTCAGGGTCATGTTGACAGATTCGGGGGTGATGTCCACATCGGCTTCGCCGCCGCCGGCGTGGATGACCATGTTGATCTCGCCTTCATACATGGCAATGGCCACCTTGCGGATGGCGTCGGCTGCAATGCCAAGCTGCTTCATGGTCTTTTTTACTTTGCCGGAAGCTTCGCCGGCGCGGGTAAAATCTTCACCCGATACATCAAAGTGGAGATGGATGGATTCGCTCATTCTGTTTCGCAACCTCCTTTTAGACCGCCGTCATAAAGCAGACCGCAGGCAGTAAACATACGGTAACGGGTGGACATGACCACCAGGTCGCGCTCTTTGGCCAGTTCCAGCATTTCGGCACTGGGGGTTTTGCCGCGGACAAACACAACGCAAACCATGTCCATCATTTCGGCGGTGCGGATGACCTGGGAATTGACCAGGCCGGTCAGCAGCACCGACTGGTCCTTTACAAAGGCCAGCACATCGCTCATCATATCGCTGCCGCAGGCAGTTCTTACTTCATGGTCCATCATATCCTCGCCGCAATGCACTTCGGCTTCCAGAATGCGTTTGATATCGGCAACAGTCATACAGGTTCTCCTTTCAATCTGGGGGCAGTTTGCCCCCGCAGGCTCCGCCTTTTGGGTGCGGAAATCGACACTAACAGAATAGCATTTTTCGGGGGGAAATACAATAAGTGCACAAATGAGCAAAAGGAGGGGGAAACGGGCAGATATATGCAAAAGATAAGCGGCGGCGGAATATTTGGAAAAAAAGAACCGACTTCTCTTCATTTATGACAAAAAAACCGTCAAAAGTTTTACGAAAGTGAATTGGAATGATGGTTGGAAGGCGGAAAGAAAAATGTTATAATGTTAACGATTAAATTGGGGTTATCCTGTGCAGGAGCAGGCTGCCTCTAATCTTATATTCCAGCCAAGGAGGTTAATGTCAATGGCCAATACTATTTCGGCAGTTCCTTTCCAAGGTACTCCCGAACAGGAAAAGCAGCTCCGCGACAAGATTGCCGAGCTGAAGAACGAAGGCGGTGCCCTGATGCCCGTTATGCAGTACGCCCAGGAGATCTACGGCTATCTGCCCATCGAGGTACAGAAGATCATCGCTGAAGGAATGGACGTTCCCATGGAAGAGGTTTACGGTGTAGCAACTTTCTATGCCCAGTTTAACCTGAACCCCAAGGGCAAGTACAAGATCCAGACCTGCCTGGGCACCGCCTGCTATGTTAAGGGCTCCGGTGACCTGCATGCCCGTCTGGAAAAGGAACTGGGTATCAAGAGCGGCGAATGCACTCCTGACCTCAAGTTTTCTTTGGATGGCTGCCGCTGCATCGGCGCCTGCGGCCTGGCTCCCGTAATCATGATCAACAGCGATGTTTACGGCCGTCTGGTTCCCGACGACATCCCCGGCATCCTGGCCAAGTACGAGGACTAATTTATGCAGGAACTTTCGCTGAATGTGCTTGATGTTGCGCAGAATTCGGTAAGTGCCGGCGCCAGCCTGATCGAAATCGGTGTGGCAGAAGACACCGCCGCCGACCGGCTGACCATTGTCATCAAAGACAACGGCTGCGGCATGACCCAGGAGCAGGTGCAGCGGGTCATCGACCCCTTTTACACCACCCGCACCACCCGCAAGGTGGGCCTGGGGGTGCCCCTGTTCAAAATGGCTGCCGAAATGACCGGAGGAAGCTTCAACATTGAATCGACACCCAATGTGGGCACCACCGTTACAGCGGTGTTTGTGCCCAGCCACCTGGACTGTATGCCCCTGGGGGATATTGCAGCCACGGTGTGCAGCCTGATCCAATGCAACCCCGACCGGGACTTCTGCTATACATATTCCTGGAACGGCAGCAGCTTTTCGGCCGATACCCGTCAGTTCCGCCAGGTGCTGGAGGGCATTCCGCTGAACAGCCCCGAAGTCATCAGCTTTATCAGCGAATTTATTGAAGAAAACACCTGCGGAGTGAAAGCCTCCGCAGCCAACACCTAAATCAGGAGGAAAACAAGCGAGATGAAAAGCTTAGCAGAACTGCAGGCCCTGAGAGATCAGATGAAGGCCAAGGTCGGCATCCGTGAAGATGATTCCGACAATATCCGCGTAGTTGTGGGTATGGCTACCTGCGGCATCGCCGCCGGCGCCCGCCCTGTTCTGGCCGCCTTCACCGAAGAAGTGGCCAAGCGCAATCTTCAGAACGTAACCGTAGCCCAGACCGGCTGCATCGGCATCTGCCAGTACGAACCCGTTGTTGAAGTTTTTGAACCCGGCAAGGAAAAGGTAACCTACGTTAAGATGACCCCCGAAAAGGCCGTCCGTATCGTATCTGACCACCTGGTAAACGGCAAGCCTGTTGCCGAATTTACCAAGAGCGCACTGAAGTAAGAGGAGGAAAAGCGAATTATGTATCGTTCGACTGTTATTGTCTGCGGTGGCACCGGCTGTACCTCCTCGGGCAGCTTGAAGGTCATCGAGACACTGGAAAAAGAAATCGGCGAAGCCGGCCTGGCTGAAGAAGTCAAGGTCATCAAGTCCGGCTGCTTTGGTCTGTGCGCACTGGGCCCCATCATGGTTGTATACCCCGAAGGCGCCTTCTATGCAAACATGACCCCCGACCACGTTAAGGAAGTTGTTCAGGAACACCTGCTGAAGGGCCGTATCGTAAAGCACCTGCTGTACGATGAAACCGTAGCAGAAGAAGAGATCAAGAGCCTGGACCAGACCAACTTCTACCAGAAGCAGCTGCGTGTTGCACTGCGTAACTGCGGTGTTATCGACCCCGAAAACATCAATGAATACATTGCCTACGACGGCTACCAGGCCCTGGGCAAGGTTCTGACCGAAATGACCCCCGAACAGGTCATCAAGGTCATCAAGGATTCCGGTCTGCGCGGCCGCGGCGGTGCCGGCTTCCCCACCGGTCTGAAGTGGAGTTTTGCTGCTGCCAACCAGGCCGACCAGAAGTATGTTGCCTGTAACGCCGACGAAGGCGACCCCGGTGCATTCATGGACCGTTCCGTTCTGGAAGGCGACCCCCATGTACTGATCGAAGCTATGGCCATTGCCGGTTACGCCATCGGCGCCAACCAGGGCTACGTTTACGTACGTGCCGAATACCCCATCGCTGTAGAACGTCTGAAGATCGCCATCGGCCAGGCTCGTGAAATGGGCCTGCTGGGCAAGGACATTCTGGGCAGCGGCTTTGACTTTGACATGGAACTGCGTCTGGGCGCCGGCGCATTCGTTTGCGGCGAAGAAACTGCTCTGATGACCTCCATCATGGGCAAGCGCGGCGAACCCCGTCCCCGTCCTCCCTTCCCCGCAGTATCCGGTATCTTCCAGAAGCCTACCGTACTGAACAACGTAGAAACCTACGCCAACGTTCCCCGCATCATCCTCAACGGCGCCGAATGGTTCAACTCCATGGGCACCGAAAAGAGCAAGGGCACCAAGGTATTCGCTCTGGGCGGCAAGATCAACAACACCGGCCTGGTAGAAGTACCCATGGGCACCACCCTGCGCGAGATCATTGAAGAGATCGGCGGCGGCATCCCCAACGGCAAGAAGTTCAAGGCTGCCCAGACCGGTGGTCCTTCCGGCGGCTGCATCCCCGCTTCTCACCTGGATATCGAGATCGACTACGACAACCTGCTGGCCATCGGCTCCATGATGGGCTCCGGCGGTATGATCGTAATGGACGAAGACAACTGCATGGTTGACATCGCCAAGTTCTTCCTCGAATTCACCGTTGAAGAAAGCTGCGGCAAGTGCACTCCCTGCCGTATCGGTACCAAGCGTCTGTACGAAATTCTGGACCGCATCACCAAGGGCCAGGGCACCATGGAAGATATCCCCAAGATGAAGGAACTGTGCCATTTCATCAAGGAAAACTCTCTGTGCGGCCTGGGCCAGACTGCTCCCAACCCCGTACTTTCCACCCTCCAGTACTTTGAAGATGAATACATTGCCCACATCCAGGAAAAGCGCTGCCCCGCCGGCGTATGTAAGGATCTGCTGAGCTTTGAAATCGTTCCCGACCTGTGCAAGGGCTGCACCCTGTGCTCCCGTAAGTGCCCTGTTGGTGCAATTTCCGGCACTGTCAAGAATCCTCACGTGATCGACCAGGATAAGTGCATCAAGTGCGGCGCCTGCATCGAAAGCTGCAAGTTCAAGGCAATCATTAAGAAGTAAGAGAGGAGTATACCAAAATGGCTAATGTAAATATTAAAATCAATGGTATGCCCTTGTCTGTACCCCAGGGCAGCACCATTCTGGAAGCCGCTCGCATTGCCGGCATCCGCATTCCCACCCTCTGCTACCTGAAGGACATCAACGAGATCGGCGCCTGCCGTATCTGCCTGGTAGAAGTTAAGGGCGCCCGCGGCCCCGTGGCTGCCTGTGTTTACCCTGTAAACGAAGGCATGGAAGTGTTCACCAACACTCCCAAGATCCAGAAGAACCGCAAGACCGAGCTGGAACTGATCCTTTCCAACCACCGCCGCGAATGCCTGAGCTGCGTACGCAGCGGCGACTGCGAACTGCAGGCCCTGTGCCGCGAATACGGTGTGGAAGACGAAACCCGTTTTGCCGGCGCCAACCCCGTTGAAGACATCGACGACACCTCTCCCCACATGATCCGCGATAACAGCAAGTGCATCCTCTGCCGCCGCTGCGTAGCAGTTTGCCGTCAGTACCAGGATTGCGGCGTTATCGGCCCCAACGAACGCGGCTTTGCCACCCATATCGGCTGCGCCTTCGACCAGGGTCTGGGCGAAGTTGCCTGCGTAAGCTGCGGCCAGTGCATCAACGTATGTCTCGTTGGCGCCCTGTATGAAAAGGACGGCACCGCCAAGGTTTGGGAAGCTCTGGCCGACCCCACCAAGCATGTTGTCGTTCAGACCGCTCCCGCCGTACGTGCAGCCCTGGGCGAAGCCTTCGGCATGCCCATCGGCACCGACGTGGAAGGCAAGATGGTTGCATCCCTGCGCCGTCTGGGCTTCGACAAGGTATTCGACACCAACTTCTCGGCTGACTTGACCATTATGGAAGAAGCCACCGAACTGCTGGAACGCGTAAAGAACGGCGGCACCCTGCCTCTGATCACCTCCTGCTCCCCCGGCTGGATCAAGTACTGCGAACATTACTACCCCGAAATGATCCCCAACCTCTCCAGCTGCAAGAGCCCCCAGCAGATGTTTGGCGCCATCACCAAGACCTGGTATGCCAAGAAGAACGAGATCGACCCCAAGAACATCTTCAGCGTATCGGTTATGCCCTGTACCGCCAAGAAGTTCGAAAATACCCGTGACGATCAGTCTGCCGCCGGCATCCCCGACGTTGACGTGACCATCACCACCCGCGAACTGGCTGCCATGATCAAGCGCGCCGGTCTGGACTTTGTAAACCTGCCCGACGAACAGTTCGATAACCCCCTGGGCGAAGGCACCGGCGCTGCCGTTATCTTCGGCGCAACCGGCGGTGTTATGGAAGCTGCCCTGCGTACCGCTGTTGAATGGATCACCGGCGAAGCCGGCGGCCCCATCGAATTCAACGACGTGCGCGGCACCGAAGGCATCAAGGAAGCTGCCTACACCGTTGGCGGCCTGACCGTAAACGTTGCCGTTGCTTCCGGCCTGGCCAACGTTCGCAAGGTCATCGAAATGATCAAGAGCGGCGAAAAGAACTACCAGTTTGTTGAATTCATGGCCTGCCCCGGCGGCTGTGTCAACGGCGGTGGTCAGCCCCATCAGCCCGGCGAAGTTCACAACACTGTGGACATCCGCGGCGAACGTGCAAAGGTCCTGTACAGCAACGATGCTGCCCGCGAACTCCGCCGCAGCCACGAAAACCCTGTCGTTAAGGCTATCTATGATGAATATCTGGAAAAGCCCGGCAGCCATCTGGCTCACGAAATTCTGCACACCAGCTACGTTGCCCGCAAGAAGTACTAAGAAATACTTCCAAAGCCCCGGTCGCGAGACCGGGGCTTTTTCTGTCTTCCAAATGTTCCTTTTTCGGCAGAAAAGCGGAAAACAAACATAAAATGAACATAAACTGAACGGTTTTGTTTTATTTTCGTGCATTATAACAGCCCTGCGGCCAAAAAACCGTGTAGAATATCAATTGCCAAAGAAAAGTCCCCCGTGGTACAATGGAAAGGTAAAAAAGGGCGTTTTTGCCCATCAAAACAATAGAAAGGTGGACGACAATTATGGCAGATACCCAAGGCGTAACCGTACACAACAGCATTGACCCCAAGAAGAACTTCCATCTGGATGTTCCCGCAGGGAAGACCGTTTTCCACTGCAAGGGCAGCGATAACTATGACTGGGGCATGAAGGACCGTCTGTCCCGCATCTTTAACCCCAAGAGCGGCAACACTCTGATGCTGGCCTTTGACCACGGCTACATTATGGGCGCTTCCACCGGCCTGGAACGTCTGGACATCCTGATCCCCGAGCTGGCTCCCGACGTTGATGTACTGATGGCCACCCGCGGCGCCCTGCGCAGCTGCGTACCCCCCATGTACAACAAGGCTGTTGCCCTGCGCTGCAGCGCCGGCAGCACCGTTCTTTCGGCCGATGTTACCAACGAAACCATCGGCACCGACATCGAAGATGCCATCCGCATGAACGCTTCCTGCATGGCAGTACAGACCTTTATGGGCACCGAAGACGAAAAGTCCTCGCTGACCAACCTGTGCAACACCATCAACGCCGGCATGAAGTACGGCATCCCCACCCTGGGTGTTGTTGCCGTTGGCAAGCAGATGGCCCGCAGCCCCCAGTTCTTCAGCATGGCCACCCGTGTTATTGCCGAACTGGGCGCACAGCTTGTTAAGGTTTACTACTGCGAAGACTTTGAAAAGGTCACCGCAGGCTGCCCCGTTCCCATCGTAATTGCCGGCGGCAAGGTTCTGCCCCCCGACCAGGCTCTCACCATGGCTTACCGTGCCATCCAGGAAGGCGCCCACGGCGTTGACATGGGCCGCAACATCTTCCAGGCCGAAGACCCCAAGGCTATGGCCCAGGCTGTTGCCAAGGTCGTGCACGAAAACTACACCGACAAGATGGCCTACGAATTCTTCCTCGACACCAAGAAGTAAGGATCTGTTTCTACTGTATGCAAAAACCCCCTCCCGCCAGCGGGAGGGGGTTTTTTGGCCATTCGCCAGTGTCTTTACAGAAGGGGGTGTTTTGGAGTAAAATATCTGGGAATATTTGTTACAAGGAGCCTGTCCATGAATCAAATTCGTTTGGCGACCCCCGCCGATGCCGAGGCCATTCGGGCCATTTACGCCCCCTATGTGGTGCAAACCACCTTCACCTTTGAATATGAGATCCCCACCCAAGAGGAATTCCTGCGCCGGATGGAGACGCTTTCTGTCTATCCCTGGCTGGTGTATGAGCAGGAGGGACGGGTGGTTGGCTATGCCTACGGTTCCCCCTTCAACGAGCGTGCCGCCTATGGCTGGACCGCCGACCTTTCGGTTTATCTGGAAATGGACCAGCGGGGCGGCGGCATTGGCCGCAAGCTTTACGAGTGTTTGATGCGCCTGCTGCGGCTGCAGGGAATACACAATGTTTACGGCATTGTCACCGACCCCAATCCGGTCAGCTTTCAATTCCACCAAAAGCTGGGCTTTGAGCAGAAGGGCCACTTTGACCACATTGGCTTCAAACACGGCAAATGGCTGAATGTTGACTTTATGGCCAAGGATATTGCGCCAACGGTGGAAAACCCCACCCCGGTGGTGCCTTTTCTCCAACTGGAAAAAGAAGCCGTAGAGGCCATCCTGACCGACTACCGCGAAGCGTAACAAAAAACAGGGAGTGTCCCGTGTGGGATGCTCCCTGTTGTGCGTTATTCAGCGTAGGTTTCGGGGCAGATCTCCATGATCTTCTGCTGCAGGTTGAGCATATCCTGCAGGGCGGCGGGTTTGTTGCTGGGGCTGCGCAGCAGGGCCGCCGGGTGGTAGGTGCCCATCATCAGCACCCCATTCTTTTCGTTGAACTGGCCGTGCTGCTGGGTCACTTTGAAGTTGGGGTCGATGAGGGAGATGGCCGCCACACGCCCCATGCAGACGATGATCTTTGGCCGGATGAGGGCCACCTGGTTGCGCAGGTACTGGATGCAGACCTCCACCTCGTCGGGACGGGGATCACGGTTTTCGGGCGGGCGGCACTTTACCATATTGGCAATGAAGATGTTCTTTTCCCGGGTAAGGCCAACATGGGCCAGCATCTTGTCCATCAGTTGGCCGCTGCGCCCCACAAAGGGTTCGCCCCGCAGGTCTTCCTCCCGGCCGGGGCCTTCGCCGATGACCATGACCCTGGCGTTGGGGTTGCCCGCGCCAAACACCACCTTGGTGCGGCCCTCGCACAGGCGGCAGGCGGTGCAGCCAAGCACCGTTTCCCGCAAAGTGTCAAAATTGTCGATCATGGCGGTCACTCCTGTCCGTTGTTTTCTGTCTCTATCATACCACAAAAACCCCGGCCTGAACAGCGCGGGGTGGTAATTTTGCCTTGAAGGGCCCCTTGGCGGGGGCATCCCTTTCGGCATATTGGGAAAGATGCTTCATATCTCGTTCATATTATGGCTTTTTACTTGAAAAAACAGGAGCATCTTGGTAAAATAATAATGTATTAATATGCCGTAATTTGCGGCTGAATAACATAAAAAATGCCCGCTGGGGCAAGGAAAGGAATTTATACATATGAAAGTTCTGGTAGAAACCTCCGCCCGCCACCTGCACGTAAGCCAGGAACACCTGGAAATCCTGTTCGGCAAGGGTGCCGAACTGCATCCCAAGAAGGACCTGTCCCAGCCCGGCCAGTACGCCACCACCGAGCGTGTTGACGTTGTTGGCCCCAAGAAGACCCTCACCGGCGTCACCATTCTGGGACCCTGCCGCAAGTCCACCCAGGTAGAAATTTCCGCCACCGACGCCCGCTCCATCGGCGTAAAGGCTCCCGTTCGTGAATCCGGCGATACCGCTGGTTCCGGCGCCTGCAAGCTGGTTGGCCCTGCCGGTGAAGTGGAACTGGAAGAAGGCGTGATCGTTGCCAAGCGCCATATCCATGCCACCACCAAGGATGCCGCCGAAGCCGGTGTTGCCGACAAGGAAATCGTTCAGCTCAAGATCGAATCCGCTGACCGCACCCTGATCTTTGACGACGTTGTTGTTCGTGTAAGCGACTCCTTCGCTCTGGCCTGCCACCTGGATACCGATGAAGCCAACGCTGCCGGCTGCGCCGGTGAAGTTTACGGCGAAATCATCAAGAAGTAAGCCGCACAAGCTTCGACCCCATTCCCCGCCGCCCATTGGGCGGCGGGGTTTTACGATGAAAAACAGTTGAGCGATCCTTCCAGACAGGCCACCCGGGAATGGCCTGCCTAATACACCGCCGAGGCGGGGCCGCACCCCGCTCCGGCGTTTCCAACAAAGCTCAATTGTTTTGCACCGCCTTTGGCTGCTTCAGGGCAGTCCTCCAAATCAAAAGAGGTGAACCGCATTGAGAATTGGTTTGGACATCGGCTCCACCACCATCAAGTGCGTGGTGCTGGATGAAAAAAATCAAATCCTGTATCAAACCTACGAAAGACATTACTCCCAAATTGTAGAAAAAACCGCCGAGCTGTTGGGGCGCATCGCCGCCGAGGTGCCTGGCAGCCGGGAAGCTTATATCGCCGTTTCCGGTTCGGCAGGCATGGGCCTGGCCGATGGCTGCGACCTGCCCTTTGTGCAGGAGGTGTACGCCACCCGCGCCGCCGCCAACCAGCTCTGCCCCGGCATGGATGTTATTGTGGAACTGGGGGGCGAGGACGCCAAGATCCTGTTCCTCAGCGGCGCCATGGAGGTGCGCATGAACGGCAGTTGTGCCGGCGGCACCGGCGCCTTTATCGACCAGATGGCCACCCTGCTG
>JAGAPB010000014.1 GCA_017847995.1 Oscillospiraceae bacterium | reverse complement strand
GGGAGGTGCTGAGCGCAAGCGAAGCGGAGGGGTTGAAAAGCCTTCGGCAATCGCCCAGTCAGCCTGCGGCTGACAGGTCTCGCCTGTCGGCTCGGTCGGTGATGGACGGTTGCCACTGGCAACCATCACCCCCTTTAACAAGGGGGCCTTTTGGCTCCCTCTGACGAGGGAGCTGTCGAGCATAGCGAGACTGAGGGAGAGATAACGGGAACTGCAAGTTTGTACGAGTTCTCTCCCTCCGTCTTTTTGCTCCGCAAAAATCCACCTCCCTCGTCAGAGGGAGGCTTCAAGCCCTCTCCGACCTCACTATGTTCGGCCACCTGTCTCGCCTGTCGGCTCGGTCGGTGGTGGACCAATGCCATAGGCATTCCCCGCCCTTTAACAAGGGAGGATTTTGTTTTGCATATAGGGGCGGGGTTCTACTCCACCCGTAAATTCCGCGCCGTCTTGCGGGAGGAGCAGAGCCCCTCCCCTACAGAAAAATATCAGGAGATTTTTCCTTGTTTGTGCTGTTTTAAAGGCGCTTTTTTGCCTGCTTTTTCAGCTTGCGTTTTAACCCTTATTTTTGCCCAAAAAAGCGCCCTATTCTTTATATATAATATACCCTCAATAGCCTGTTGAAAACCTTGAATTGAGGCCCTGTTCGTGGTAAAATATTTATAATCTGTAATTATGCCCAAGTGGGTTGAAAATAGGGTGGAATACCGGTTAAAAACATTTCTTTTCACCGCTTTCCACCACCTGCCCAACAGCTTTTCCACCATCACAAAAATAACGAAAGCGGAGGTTCAGTATGGATTCTTTTTCTGAAATATTTGCACTGGCCAAAGAATACTGCCGCGGCGAGCTTTCCGAAGTCGCCTACGGTCTTTGGATCAAAGACATCGAGCCCCTGAGCATGGATGGCACAGTGGCCACCCTGTATGTACGCAGCGAATTCAAAAAGAATATCATCCAGGAAAAATACCTGGACCTGCTGGGCCGCGCCATGGAAAATGTTCTCGGCTTTCCGGTAGAGATCCGCTTCCAGTGGGACAGCCCGGAGGCGGCCGAGCCCGAACAGCCGGTGGTGGAAGTCCCCGTTTCCGACGGCAGCTACGAATACACCTTCGATAATTTTATCGTCGGCCCTTCCAACAAGTTTGCCCACGCCGCGGCTTTGGCAGTCGCCACCCACCCCACCAGCCGCCAGTATAATCCCCTGCTGATCTACGGCGGTTCCGGTTTGGGCAAGACCCACCTGCTGACCGCCATCCGCACCGAAATTGCCCGGGCCAACCCCAACGCCCGCATCATCTATGTGCGAAGCGAGGTCATCACCAACGAGCTGATCGCCGCCATTTCCAGCAAGACCACCGACGCCTTCCACGAAAAGTACCGTTCGGCCGACGTGCTGCTGGTGGACGATATCCAGTTCATCGGCGGCAAGGAAAGCACCCAGGAAGAATTCTTCCATACCTTCAACGCCCTGTACCAGGACAACAAGCAGATCGTGCTGACCAGTGACCGCCCCCCCAAGGAGATCAAAACCCTGGAGGACCGCCTGCGCAGCCGCTTCGAATCGGGCATTATGGCCGACATCCAGCCCCCCGATTTCGAGACCCGCATCGCCATCATCCGCCGCAAGGCCCAGCTTCTGGACCTGCAGATCCCCGATGACGTTGCCGAATACATCGCTAACCGACTGAAGAGCAATATCCGCCAGTTGGAAGGCGTGGTAAAGAAGCTGAACGCCTACAAGCAGCTTGCCGGCACCAACCCCACCATTCTGGTGGCCCAAAACTCCATCCGTGATATTCTCAGCGACAACCAGCCCATCCCCATCACGGTGGAACGCATCATCAACGAGGTGGCCCGCACCTATGGCGTGACCGCCGCCGACATCCGCAGCCAGAAGCGCGCCGCCCAGATCAGCAACGCCCGCCAGGTTGCCATGCATGTGGTGCGCGAGATCACCCAGATGTCCATGTCGGCTGTGGGCGAAGAATTTGGCGGCCGCGACCACTCCACCGTGGTTTACACCCTGAAGAAGGTGGAACAGGAGATGCAGCGGGACAGCCACTACAAGGAGATCGTGGAAGACATCATCAACAACATCCGCGAAAATTAACATTCCACAATCCACCGGTTTCACCTTTCCACAAAGACGATTTTTTCAAAATTGAAACCCCGGAAGGCAAAATCAACCGGTTGTCCACAAGTTAACCGTTTTTCTTCCACCGTTTTTCACAGGGGAAAAACGCATTTCACAATTCCACAAATCCTTCCCCAGCAGGGTGTGGAAGAAAAACAGCCCAAAAACCGCATAAAACAAAGGAAAATTTCTCTTTCCACAAAATAAACAGGCTCTAATACTACTACTAGAATTTAAAGATATTATTTTATATCATATCTATTTTCAAACAAAAAGAATCCTTTACCCATATTTCGACCAAGTGCAAAGAATGGAGGAATCGTTCGTGAAGATCACCTGCGACAAGCAAGAACTTTCGTCTGCCATCAGCAGTGTATCCCTGGCCGTATCGCCCAAGTCCAGCATGCAGTCGCTGGAAGGTATTTTGCTGCGGGCAAAAAATGGCCGCCTCTACCTCACCGGTTATGACCTGGAGCTGGGCATCTCCACCTCGGTGGAAGCCAAGGTGCTGGAGGAAGGCGAAGTGGTTTTGGCCGCCCGCCTGTTTGCCGACATCGTGCGCCGTCTGCCCAGCGATACCCTTACCCTTAGCTGCAACGAAAAGATGCTGACCGAAATAAAGGGCGGCATGGCGGAATACACCCTGCTGGGCATTTCGGCCAGCGAATTCCCCGAACTGCCCGCCATTGCCGAGGCCGCTGCCGTGGAACTGCCCCAGAACACTCTGGCTTCCATGATCCAGCAGACCCTGTTTGCCATTGCCACCACCGACAGCAAGCCGGTGCACACCGGTTCCCTGTTTGAGCTGGAAGAAAACATGGTGACCATGGTTTCGGTGGACGGCTACCGCCTGGCCCTGCGCCGGGAACGGGCCAATGTTGGCAAAACCATGTCCTTCATCGTGCCCGGAAAAACCCTGGCCGACCTGCTGAAGCTGCTGGACGACAGCGACGATCCCGTAGGCATCCAGGTTTCGAAAAAGCACATTGTGTTTGAAATTGGCGATTGTGTGGTGGTTTCCCGCCTGCTGGAGGGCGACTTCCTTAACTACAAAACCTCTATCCCCCAGGGGGGCAGCACCACCGTTACCATCAAGACCCGGGAATTCATCGATTCCATCGACCGCACCAGTCTGCTGATCAGCGACCGCCTGCGCAGCCCCCTGCGTGTCAACTTTGGTCAGAATGAAATCCAGATCAGCTGCAGCACCACCATCGGCAAGGCCAACGACCAGGTGGCCTGTACCACCCAGGGCCCCGCTGTGGAAATGGGCTTCAACAACCGTTATCTGCTGGACGCCCTGAAGGCTGCCGGCTGCGACCAGGTAAAGATGGAGATCAACGGCCCCCTGAGCCCCATGATCATTCTGCCCTGCGAAGGGGACAGCTTCCTCTTCCTGGTGCTGCCCGTCCGACTCAAGACCGAATAAGCGGGCCGAGTCCGTTGTCACATCTGAAATTTAGAGTCGGTGTGTAAATAAAATCCCCGCCGGGAGGCCGGGGGGGAATACATAAGGGGGCAGAGCCCACCTTATGAGGTGCGCCGCAAGGGCGTCGGGCACGAATGTGCCCGCTTCGGCCAAAGGCCGAGCAGTCCCGCAGCGGTAAATGCCATTTCCGCAGAAATGGCCCGCACCTTAGTTTCATGTGAAACTTTTGGCTTAGTTACGCCAAAAAACGGCACTTTTGGGTGCCAAAAAACCCTGCAAAAAGGACTGTGTTTTATGGAAACTTTTGTTGTTGCCATTGAAACCGAATACATCAAGCTGGATGCCCTGCTGAAGTACTGCGGCGCCGCCGAAACCGGCGGTCACGCCAAAGAGATCGTACAGGACGGCCTGGTTAAACTGGCCGACGGCAATGTGTGCACCATGCGCGGAAAGAAAATTTACCCCGGTGACTATATCATCATTGATGACCAGTACCGTGTGGAGGTGACTGCCGGGTGAGGATCGAATCCCTGCAGCTCAAAGACTTCCGCAACATCGAGGAGCTTACCCTTACCCCCCGCCCCGGGGTGAATGTGATCTGGGGCGACAACGGTCAGGGCAAAACCAACCTGGTGGAAGGAATTTGGATGTTTACCGGCGGGCGCAGCCTGCGGGGCTCCACCCAGGGGGAACTGATTCGCTTTGGCTGCAAAAGCGCCAGATTGGAGATCACCTTTGAGGCCGGTGGACGCAGGCAAACCGCTGTGATGAAGCTGGGCGGCAAAAAAACGGTGCTGCTCAACGACATTCCCCTCAAGTCGGCCTCCGAGCTGGCGGGGGTGTTTCCTGCGGTGGTCTTTTCGCCCGATCATCTTTCGCTGGTAAAGGAAGGTCCTGCCCTGCGCCGTCGCTTTCTGGATGACGCCATCTGTCAGCTCTATCCCCGCTATGGCCGCTACCTCAGTGACTATAACCGGGTGCTGACCCAGCGGGCCGCTGTGCTGGAAGAGGTCTGGCGCAGCCCTTCGGCGGTCTATTTGCTGGAGGTGTGGGACGACCACTTTGTCCGCCTCAACCGCGCCCTGCTGCGGCTGCGGCAGCGGTTTGCCCGGCGCCTGGCCGAGGCTGCCCTGCCCATCTATGCCGGCATTTCGGGCGAAAAAGAGGTCTTTGCGGCTCAATATGTTCCTACATTGGATCTGCCGGAAGAACTGGACACCGCCGAAGCCGAGGAACACATCCGAGAGCAGCTGCTGGCGGTGCGGGAAGAGGACATCCGCATGCATGCCTCCACCATTGGGGTGCATCGGGATGACCTGGAGATCACCCTGAACGGAAATTCCGCCCGCAGCTTTGGCAGCCAGGGGCAGCAGCGCAGCTGCGCGCTGGCCCTCAAGCTGGCTGAATGCCGACTGCTGGAGGAGATCACCGGAGAACGGCCCATCATCCTGCTGGACGATGTGCTGAGCGAGCTGGACGCCGGGCGGCGGGAATGGCTGCTGGGCGGCATCGGCGGCAGCCAGGTATTTTTGACCTGCTGTGACCCCGCCGGACTGGAAGGGCTGGAACACGGACGCTTCCACATCCGGGCCGGAAGGCTGGCAGACTGAGAAAAGGAGGACATCCATGTATCTGCACTTGGGACAGGATACGGTGGTGCGCACCCGCGACATCATCGGCATCTTTGATATGGATAACGCCACCGTTTCGGCGGCCTCCAAACGCTACCTTGCCATTGCCCAAAAGGAGGGCCGGGTCTTTAATGTGACCGACGAGCTGCCCAAAACCTTTGTGGTGTGCAGCGGCCAGGATGGAAAGATCACCGTTTACATCTCTCAGATCAGTTCCTCCACCCTGAAAAAGCGCACCGGCTTTATTGACGATATTGCAAATATCTGAAACAAGCATTTTTGGCCCGAAAAAAGGGCCCTGCCATAGACCAACGATTTTGCCCCCGAACTCTATCCTGGCTGTTTTGCAAAAATGGGCGTGGGGCTGCAAAGGAGTTTTGCCACATGGAAGAAATTCTGAATACCCAGGTGACTGAAAATTACGACGAAAGTCAAATTCAGGTACTGGAAGGCCTGGAGGCGGTTCGCAAACGCCCCGGCATGTACATCGGCTCCACCGGCCCCCGCGGCCTGCACCATCTGGTGTACGAAATTGTAGATAACGCCATCGACGAAGCCCTGGCCGGCTTCTGTGACCACATCGAGGTGGACATCCTGCCCGGCAACGCCATCCGTGTTGCCGACAACGGCCGCGGCATCCCTGTGGGCATCCAGCCCAAGATGGGCATTTCGGCTGCTACCGTTGTCTTTACCGTGCTGCACGCCGGCGGCAAGTTCGGCGGCGGCGGCTACAAGGTATCGGGCGGTTTGCACGGCGTTGGCGCCTCGGTGGTAAACGCCCTTTCCCAGTGGCTGAAGCTGGAGGTACACGACGGCACCCACAAGCACTTCCAGTCCTTCACCAAGGGTGTACCCGACGAGGTGTTGAAGGAGGTCGGCCCCACCGACCACACCGGCACCATTGTCACCTTCCAGCCCGACCCCGATATTTTTGAAGAACTGACCTATGACTACAACACCCTGCTGACCCGCCTGCGGGAGCAATCCTTTTTGAACGCCGGCATCAAGGTGACCCTGACCGACCGCCGCGGCGAAGAAGAACGCCCCGAAGGCCAGGCCTCCACCCAGGATGTGATGCAGTACGAGGGCGGCATCCGCAGCTTTGTGGAATTTGAGATCAAGCGCCGCCACCTGGAGACCCTGCACCCCGACCCCGTCTATATTTCGGGCCAGTTGGGCACCTCCACCGCCGAGATCGCGCTGCAATACAACGACAGCTACAACGAGCTGATCCTTTCTTTTGCCAACAACATGCACACCATCGAGGGCGGCACCCACGAAACCGGCTTCAAAACCGCCCTTACCCGTGTCATCAACGATTACGCCCGCAAAAACAACATCCTGAAGGAAAGCGACAAGAACCTTTCGGGCGAGGATGTGCGCGAAGGCCTGACCGCCATCATCAGCGTAAAGATGGAGGACGCCCAGTTTGAAAGCCAGACCAAGGCAAAGCTGGGCAATACCGAGATCGGCACCCTGGTAAACAATGTGGTGCTGGATAAGCTGAACACCTATTTTGAAGAAAACCCCGCCGTGGCCCGTGCCATCATGGATAAGGCCCTGGCTGCCAGCCGTGCCCGCGAGGCCGCCCGCAAGGCCCGCGAGCTGACCCGCCGCAAATCGGTGCTGGAAAGCAGCCAGCTGCCCGGCAAACTGGCCGACTGTTCGGAGCGCAACAACATCCGCACCGAAATTTACATCGTGGAAGGTGACTCGGCCGGCGGCAGCGCCAAGCAGGGCCGTGACCGCACCTTCCAGGCCATCCTTCCCCTGTGGGGCAAGATGCTGAATGTGGAAAAAGCCCGCCTGGATAAGGTATACGGCAACGACAAGCTGATGCCGGTCATCACCGCCCTGGGCTGCGGCATCGGCGAAGAATTTGATCTCAGCAAACTGCGCTACAACAAGGTCATCATCATGGCCGACGCCGACGTGGACGGCAGCCACATCCGCACCCTGCTGCTCACCTTCTTCTTCCGCTATATGCGTCCCCTGGTGGAAGCCGGCCATGTTTATCTGGCCCAGCCCCCCCTCTACCGTTTGGCCAAGGGCAAGCAGATCAAATATGCCTACAGCGACGAAGAACGGGACCGCATTCTGGAAGAAATGGGCGGCAGCAGTGCCAAGATCGGCATCCAGCGCTATAAAGGCCTGGGCGAAATGGACCCCGAACAGTTGTGGGAGACCACCATGGATCCCCAGTTCCGCACCATGCTGCAGGTGACGCTGGAGGACGCCCGCAAGGCCGACGAGATCTTTACCATCCTGATGGGCGACAAGGTGCAGCCCCGCCGCGAATTTATTGAGCAGAACGCCCAGTATGTACAAAACCTGGATATTTAAAAGGGAAGGGACCCCTTGTTTCTTTCACAGGAAAGAAGAGAATCTTTAGGGGCAGGGCAAAACCGCCCTGCAAAGAAAGGAAGTTAAACAACAATGGGACTTTTTAGCCGCAGAAACAAACAGAAAACCAGCCACCTGGACGAAATTAAAATCAGCTTTGAGGGCGAGACCCCCGCTTTTACCGCCGACTATAAGGTAACTTATGACGACATTCTGCATGGCATGGAAGTGGTTGCCGCCAACGAGGACAAAAAACGCATCTATGGCGGTCTGGCCATCCTCATCGTCTGCTCCATTCTGGCTGTTCCCCGTCTTTATGAGTTCAACAAGGTATTCTGCTTTATCTTTATCTTTTTTGCCCTTTATCTGGTGGCAGGCCAGATCTTTGGGCCCCCCATCAGCCGCCGACGCACCGCCAAGGACGTTGCCGCCCAGCAGAAGGAATGCCGCCTGCACCTTTATCCCGGCGGCTACCAGGTCATTGAAAAGCGCACCCTGTACAATGTGCCCTTCCGTGTGGTCACCTGCTATGAAAGCGAAAGAGCCTACATCTTCAAGCTCATCAACAACAACATGATGGTCTTTAACAAAGAGATCTTTGGCGAAAACAACCCCCTGGTGCGTGAAATTTTCATCGCCAACATGGGCCAGGGCCGCCGCTACTTCCTGGTGGACGAAAACGGCAAGATCATCTCCAACCAGGCCCGCTATAACGAAAGCAAATAACTTGGAATTTTTCGCCGCGCCATGGGCCGGCATTTTCCGGCAGACCCCCGGGTTGTCCGGTAACAGGGAGGAACCGAAAAGATGATTGAAGAAACTTCCGGAAAGATCATACAGGTGGATATCGAGGAGGAAATGAAAAAAAGCTACCTCGATTATTCCATGTCGGTCATTGTTGGCCGCGCCTTGCCGGACGTACGTGACGGCCTTAAGCCGGTTCACCGCCGCATTTTGTATGCCGCCAACGAAACCGGCCTTACCCCCGACAAACCCCACAAAAAATCGGCCACCATCGTCGGTGATGTGCTGGGCTCCTACCATCCCCACGGCGACCAGAGCGTTTATGACGCCATGGTTCGTCTGGCACAGGATTTTTCCATGCGCTATCCCCTCATCGACGGTCACGGCAACTTTGGTTCGGTGGACGGCGACCCCCCTGCCGCCTACCGTTACACCGAAGCCCGCATGAGCCGTATGTCCATGTACATGCTGCAGGACATTGAAAAGGACACCATCGACTGGACCGGCAACTACGACGACACCAAAAAGGAACCCGTGGTGCTGCCCAGCCGCTTCCCCAACCTGCTGTGCAACGGCAGCGTGGGCATTGCCGTTGGCATGGCCACCAACATCCCGCCCCACAACCTGCGCGAGGTGGTGGATGCCATCGACCTGCTGTGCGAAGACCCCGACACCCCCCTGGAAGCCCTGATGGAAAAGATCAAGGGGCCCGACTTCCCCACCGGCGGCATCATTATGGGCCGGGCGGGCATCCGTGCCGCCTACGCCACCGGCCGCGGCCGCATCATTCTGCGCAGCCGCACCGAAATTGAGGAATACAAGGAAGGCTTCCAGCGCATCATCGTCACCGAAATTCCCTATATGGTCAACAAGGCCCGCCTGATCGAAAGCATTGCCGACCTGGTGAAGGAAAAGCGTGTGGACCAGATCCGTGACCTGCGCGACGAATCGGACCGCGACGGCCTGCGCATCGTCATTGAGCTCAAGCGTGACGCCAACGCCCAGTTGGTGCTCAACCAGCTTTTCAGCTACACCCAGCTGCAGGATACCGTGGGCGTTATCATGCTGGCCCTGGATGGCGGCATTCCCAAGGTGATGAACCTGCGGGAGATGCTGGTGGCCTATCTGCGCCACCAGGAGCAGGTCATCCTGCGCCGCACCAAATATGACCTGAACAAGGCCCGGGAACGGGAACACATTGTGGAAGGTCTGAAGATGGTCATCGACCACACCGACGAGGTCATCCACATCATCCGCCACAGCAAGGACCAGCCCGACGCCAAGCAGAACCTGATGGACCGCTTTGGCATCACCGAGGCCCAATCCTCCGCCATTGTGGCCATGCGTTTGGGCCAGCTTTCGGGCATGGAGCGCATCAAGATCGAGACCGAACTGGAAGACCTGCGCAAGACCATTGCCGACCTGGAAGATATTTTGAACAACGAACACCGCCTGCTGGAGATCGTGCGGAATGAACTGAATGTCATCCGTGAAAAGTATGGCGACGACCGCCGCACCGACATCCAGGCAGTCAGCGGCGAGCTGGACATCGAGGACCTGATCCCCGACGAAAGCAGCGTTATCACCCTGACCCACTTTGGCTATGTAAAACGCCAGGCCAGCGAGGTCTATAAGACCCAGCGCCGCGGCGGCCGCGGCATTTCGGGCATGACCCGGCGGGAAGAGGACTTTGTGGAAGACCTGTTTGTCTGCAACAGCCACGACTACGTGCTGTTCTTTACCGACAAGGGCCGCATGTACCGCATCAAGGCCTACGAGATTCCCGAAAGCAGCCGGGCCAGCCGTGGTACCAACATCGTCAACATCCTGCCCATGCAGCCGGATGAAAAGATCACCTCGGTCATCAAGGTGTCCGAAGTGGACGAGGACAGCTACCTGGTCATGGTCACCCGCCAGGGCACCATCAAGCGCACCCAGCTTGGCGCCTACCGCAATGTGCGCAAGAGCGGCATCATCGCCATCACCCTGGACGAAGGGGACGAACTGGCCTGGGTACGCAACACCAGCGGCAGCGACGAGCTGCTGGTGGCCACCCGCAACGGCATGTCCATCCGCTTTGCCGAAGAGGACGCCCGCGCCATGGGCCGCACTGCCCGCGGTGTAAGGGCCATCACCCTGGCCGAAGGCGACCAGGTGGTGGGCATGGTTCGCATTCACCAGGACGCCGATGTGCTGACCGTTGCCGAAAGCGGCAAGGGCCGCCGTTCTTCTCCCGATGAATACCGCCTGCAAAGCCGCGGCGGCAAGGGTGTGCAGAACTATAACACCGAAAAGAACGGTCCAGTGGCCGGTGTGCTGACCGTAAACGACCGTGACGATGTGATCATGATCACCGACGACGGCGTTATCATCCGCATCCATGCCAGCGAAGTGGCGGTGCAGAGCCGCTATGGCAGCGGTGTGCGCGCCATGCGTGTGGCCGAGGGCAGCAAGGTGGTCACCCTGGCCCGCGTTCCCTATGAGGAAGAGGAGGAAGAAGCCGAAGGCGAAACTGCCGAAGCCGAAGCCACCGAGGGCGAAACCGCCGAAGAAACCACCGAGGAATAAACCAAAACTTACAGTCACCCTGTATCGGACGGTACAGGGTGATTTTTTGTATCCGAAAACCACGGAGTAATCGCGCAGCTCAAGAAAACTTCGGTTGTGAATAAATATGAGCCTCCCTCTGGCGAGGGAGGTGGATTTTGCCGAAGGCAAAATACGAAGGGAGAGAGAAAGAGTTTTTGTCTCTCCCCCAGTCAAAATCTTTGATTTTGCCAGCCCCCTCGTCAGAGGGGGCCAAGGCAGGGGCAGAAACCCGTTTACAGGCAGTAAAAACAATGGTAGGGCTGGCAGTCCAATAAAAACCACACTTGTGCGCAGCCAGTTTTATTATAGCGATGCCCCAAACTGCAATATCCTCCGCTAAGCGGGAGAATTTTTATTTTGTGTTGGTTCAAATCTTTCAACAATGGAAAGTTGTGAATGTGGAAGATTTGTGGTACAATTCTATTTTAGAGAATTAGGCGATTTTTCGCCAAAACCCGCCAAAGGAGGGCCGCCCCATGCAAACCTATCTGCAGGAAAACACCGCCATTGCCGCCGTTGCCACCCCGGCCGGTGCGGGCGCGGTGGGCATTGTGCGTCTTTCGGGCATGGGTGCGCTGCAAATTGCGGAAAAAGTGTTCCGTCCCAGCCACAGCAAGACCCCCCTTTGCGGGATGAAGGGCTATACCGGATGCCTGGGCCGTGTGGAGACCGCCGAGGGGCAGATCGACGAGGCGGTGGCCTTTGTTTACCGCGCCCCCCACAGCTACACCGGCGAGGACGTGGTGGAGCTGTGCTGCCACGGCAACACCCTGCTGTTGCAGCGGGTGCTGGATGCCCTGCTGCAAGCCGGGGCCCAGCCTGCCGGGCCGGGGGAATTTACCCGCCGGGCCTTTGAAAACGGCAAACTGAGCCTGGACCAGGCCGAATCGGTGATGGAGCTGATCAACGCCCAAAGCGAAAGCGGCGCCCGTGCCGCCCTGGCCGCCCGTGACGGCGCCCTGTGGAAGACCATTTCGGCCTGCACCGAACAATTGCTGGATGCCTCCGCCCATCTTACCGCCTGGGTGGATTACCCCGAAGAGGGTGTGGAAGAGGTGGAAAACGGCGCCCTGCTGGCAACCCTGCGGGAGGTGGAAGGCCGCCTGAACCGCCTGCTGGAAGGCTACGACGCCGGAAGAATTTTGCGCCAGGGTGTGGATACCGTTATTGCCGGGCGCCCCAATGTGGGCAAATCCACCCTGATGAACCTGCTGGCCGGGGCCAGAAGAAGCATTGTTACCGCCATCCCCGGCACCACCCGCGACGTGGTGGAGGACAGCGTCCGTTTGGGACGGCTGGTGCTGCGCCTCAGCGACACCGCCGGCCTGCGTGCCACCGATGACCCTGTGGAACAGGCCGGGGTGGAGATCGCCCGGGAACGGCTGGCAAGCTGCGACCTGGCCTTTGCCATGTTTGACAGCAGCCGCCCCCTGGAAGAAGAGGACCTGGAACTGGCAGCCCTGCTGAAGGGCCGCCCCTGTGTGGCCATCATCAACAAAACCGACCTGGAACGCAGGCTGGACACCGCCAAGCTGACCGAGAGCTTTGGGGCGGTGGTGGAGATGTCGGCCAACACCGGCAAGGGCGTGGAAGACCTGACCGCCGCCGTGGAGGGCCTGCTGCTGAGCGAAAGCTTTGACCCCGCCCAGCCTGCCCTGGTGACAGCCCGCCAGAAGGACTGTGTGCGCCGTGCCGCCAGCGCCATCGGCGAGGCATGTGGTGCCCTGGAAATGGGCCTGACCTACGACGCCCTTTCGGTCTGTATCGACGAGGCCACCGACGCCCTGCTGGAGCTGACCGGGGGCCGTGCCACCATCGATGTGGTGGACCGTGTCTTTGAAAAATTCTGCGTAGGCAAATAACAATCGATAATTGACAATGGAGAATGGATAATTGGTAATGAGGGAGTCTCGCCGTGAGGGACTGTAATTATCCATAATCAATTATCAATTCTAAATTTTCCGTTTTTGGGGTGAGCGATATGGATTACTTTGCAGGAGAATATGACGTAGCGGTCATCGGCGGCGGACATGCCGGGGCCGAGGCTGCCCTGGCTGCGGCCCGTTTGGGCTGTTCGGCCATTTTGTTCACCATTTCGCTGGACGCCATCGGCAATCTGCCCTGCAACCCCGCCATCGGCGGTACCGCCAAGGGCCACCTGGTGCGGGAAATTGACGCCCTGGGGGGCGAGATGGCCCGCGCCGCCGACGCCACCATGCTCCAAAGCCGCATGCTCAACCTGGGCAAAGGCCCGGCGGTCCATTCCCTGCGCACCCAGAACGACCGTGCCGCCTACCACATCTATATGAAGCGGGTGCTGGAACGCCAGCCCAACCTGGATGTGAAGCAGGCCGAGATCACTGAGGTGCGTGTGGACGAAAAGGGGCATGTGAACGCCGTTGTTACCGCCATGGGCGCGGTGTTTGGGGCCAAAAAGGTCATCATCGCCACCGGAACCTATCTGGGGGGCAAGATCTTTGTGGGGGAATACTGCGAGGAAAGCGGCCCCGACGGCACCCACCCCGCCAAACAGCTTACCGCCAGTCTGCGGGGTCTGGGGCTGGAGCTGCGCCGCTTCAAAACCGGCACCCCCGCCCGTGTGCAGCGCGGTTCCATCAACTTTGCGGAGCTGGAGGTGCAGCCGGGGGACGAGCCTGTGGTCCCCTTCAGCTTTGACACCGACCCCGCCACCCTGAAAAACAAGGTGGTCTGCCACAGCAACTACACCAATGCCGACACCCACCGTGTTATTATGGAAAACATCCACCGCAGCCCCCTGTATGGAGGCGCCATCGAGGGCATCGGCCCCCGCTACTGCCCCTCCATCGAGGATAAGGTGGTGCGCTTTTCCGACAAGCCCCGCCACCAGTTCTTCATCGAGCCCATGGGCATGGATACCGAAGAAATGTACCTGCAGGGGCTCAGCTCTTCCCTGCCCGAAGAGGTGCAGCTTAAGCTCTACCGCACCATCAAGGGGCTGGAAAATGTAAAAATTATGCGCAGCGCCTACGCCATCGAGTATGACTGCATCGACCCCACCTGCCTGTGGCCCACCCTGGAAACCAAGGCGGTGCCCGGCCTTTACGGCACCGGGCAGTTCAACGGCACATCGGGCTACGAGGAAGCCGCCGCCCAGGGTCTGCTTGCCGGCATCAACGCCGCACGCGCCGTGCAGGGCAAGGAACCCATCACCCTGGAGCGCAGCAGCAGCTACATCGGCACCCTGGTGGATGACCTTGTGACCAAGGGCTGCCTGGACCCCTACCGCATGATGACCAGCCGGTCGGAATACCGCCTGCTACTGCGGCATGATAATGCCGACGTGCGCCTAACCCCCCTGGGCCATGAAATTGGCCTCATCAGCGAGGCACGCTGGAAGAAGTTTCAGACCCAACAGGAAGAAAAACGGGCCGAGATCGACCGGCTGGAAAAGTTGACCATTCCCGGCAGCGATGAACTGAACGCCCTGCTGGAACGCCTGGGCACCACGCCGCTGAATGGGGGCATCCGTGCCGCCGAACTGATGCGCCGCCCCCAGGTGGGTTACGCCGACCTGGCCCCCTTTGACCCCCAACGCCCCGCCCTGGATCCCCATGTGGTGGAACAGGTGGAGATCGAGATCAAATACGCCGGTTACATCAAAAAGCAGGAGGCCCAGGTGGCCGAAATGCACCGCCTGGAAGGAACCCCCCTGCCCGCCGGCTTTGACTATAAAACCATAAGCGGCCTGCGGCTGGAAGCCATCGAAAAGCTCAACCGCATCCAGCCCGCCAACCTGGGCCAGGCTAGCCGCATCAGCGGTGTTTCGCCCGCCGACATCGGTGTGCTGCATATCTGGCTGACCGCCCAGCGCCGTGCTGAAAAGCACAATTGATCATTGACAATGGATAATGGAGAATTTTTGTGTTCTGCTGTGCAGGACGCCTTCATGATCAACGATCAATTATCAATTAATAATTATCCATTATTTATTGGAGGGTGCACGATGAACATCATGTTTGTGATATTGGGGCTGTTTTTGGCAGCCATGGGCCTGTGGGGGGTCATCTCCACCCTGCGGTGCAGGCTGCCCATCGACGCGGTTTGTGTCGATTCGGTGGCCATCAGCAGCCAGGGCATGAAAACCTATGCCGCTGTGTTTGCCTACACCCATGAAGGGAAGGAATACTGCCAGGCCTCCTTTCAGTCCTTTTCCCGCCAGCGGCTGCGCAGCCGTTTTCGCCTGCAGGAAACCTACCGGGTCTACATCGATCCCCAAAACCCCGCCCGTGTGGCGGTGGACCGCACCCCCCAGATGACCCAGTGGATGCTGATGGTGCTGGGCGTGGTGATGATCGCCGTAG
>JAGAPB010000013.1 GCA_017847995.1 Oscillospiraceae bacterium | reverse complement strand
GTAGTCGCAGTGGGCGATGGTGGCTTCGGCCAGGCCGTCTCCCTCGGTGCCCAGCACGATGGCCAGTTTTTCTTCGGCCAGCAGGCGTTCATCCTTGATGCTGACCGAATCCTCACTGAGGGCCATGGCAGCGGTTTTGAAGCCAAGGTCCATCAACCGGATGATGTCGTCCTCCAACCAGGCCCAGGGCACCTGGAACACGGTGCCCATGCTGACACGGATGGCGCGGCGGTAAAGGGGATCGCTGCAGCCGGGGGTCAGCAGCACAGCGTCCATGTTCAAGGCAGCCGCCGAACGGAAGATGGCCCCGATGTTGGTGGGATTCATCACATTTTCCAGCACCGCCACGCGGCGGGCATTGCGGCAGACATCTTCCACCGAAAGGGGGGCCGGGCGCCGCATGGCGCACAGCAGGCCCCGGGTCAGCTTGAAGCCGGTCAGTTGGGTCAGCAGATCAAAGGGGGCGGTAAAGACCGGAATATCCCCGCAGCGGGCCAGTACATCTCTGGCTTCGCCCTCCACGTGCCTGTCCTCCACCAGCACCGAAAGGGGAACACACCCGGCATCCAGCGCGCGGTGGATGACCTTGGGGCTTTCGGCAATAAAGACGCCCTCTTCGGGGTGTTCCCGGTTGAGCAGTTGGGCTTCGCTCAGCCGGGCGTAAAGGTCCAGACGGGGGTCTTCAAAGTTTTGGATGGCAATAACACTGGGCATGGCAGGTACCTCACAGGAAGGATGGTTGTGTTTCTGAAAATATTATAGTGCCGTTGGGTTTTGCTGTCAAAACATCGGTTGACTTGGGGCAAAGCGGTGTGTTAGATTGAAAGCAGCTTTTAGGAGGAGAATGCCATGACCGAGGCCCAATGGGACAAAAAACTGGGGATACACACCATCGGCCGGGACGAAAGCCATGCAGACCGGTACCGCTATCCCTACGAGCCGACCCCCTATGCGGTGCTGCAGCGCCTGGCCCAAAGTGGGCTTATCACCCGCCAAAGCACCCTGATGGATTATGGCTGCGGCATGGGCCGGGTGGGGCTGTTTTTGGCCCAACAAACCGGCTGCCGTGCCGTGGGGGTGGAATATGACCAGCGCATCTTCCGGCGGGCCGAGCAAAACCGCCTGGCCTGTGGTGCAAAAAATGTGGAGTTTTTGTGTGCCGATGCCCGCGGCTGTCCGGTGGGCGATGCCGACTGCTTCTACTTTTTCAACCCCTTTTCGGTGGAGGTGCTCCGCCCGGTGATGGCCAACATTTTGGCCGAGTGGTATGAAAACCCACGCACCATGCGGCTGTTCTTTTATTACCCCAACGAAGACTACCGCGGCTGGCTGGAAGAAAACCCACAGCTTGTGTTTGACCAAACCATCGACTGCCGTGATTTGTTTGTCGGCGACCCCCGCGAGGTCATCCTTGTTTATGAGCTGAAACCATATTGATCCAAAAGAGTTCTCGAAAGGGAACTCTTTTTTTGTTGAAGAAAAGGGGAGAGGGACGAACCTGCCCTGCAAAGAAAAGGCCGTGGAGAATGCTGTCAAAGCAATGTGAAAATTTCCAAAATTTTCCAATTAAATTTGGCGAATATTTCGTCAAAACAGGCATTGAATTGTCTACCAATATTTGGTAATATCTTTTTGCGGGAAATAATGTAATTCGGAGGAAAACCATGAATGAGAAAAAATTTGTACTAATTACCGAAGAACATAAGGAAACCTGCGCCAAGTGTGCCGCGGTGCTGAAGAACAACGGGCTGGAAACCATTCTTTCGCCCAAGGATGGCCTGAAGGTGATTTCCATGATTCGGGAACACCGCCCCCTGGTGGTGCTGATGGATGCCTTTATGCCCCATCTGGATGCCATTGGTGTGATGAATGAGCTGAAAAATTCGGGCTATTCTCCTTTGCCCATTTTTATGACCCAGTCCTCCTTTGATAATTCCAAACTGGAAGGGGAGCTGATCCGCGCCGGGGCGGCCTATCACTTCCTCAAGCCTTTTGACAACGAGGTGCTGGCCGAGCGCATTCTGCAGATCTCCGGGCTAAAAAAAGGGACCCGTCCGGCAGTGACCCAACCCCGTGAAAATGACCTGGAGGTTATGGTGACCGAGATCATCCTGCAGATCGGTGTGCCCGCCCACATCAAGGGCTACCACTACCTGCGCGATTCCATCATCCTTGCGGTGCAGGACCCCGAGATCATCAATTCCATCACCAAGCTGCTCTATCCCACCGTGGCCAAAAAGAATTCCACCACCTCCAGCCGTGTGGAACGGGCCATCCGCCATGCCATCGAGGTGGCCTGGGATCGGGGCGACGTGGATGTGCTCAATTCTTACTTCGGCTACACCATCCACAACCTGCGGGGCAAACCCACCAACAGCGAGTTTATTGCCATGATCGCCGACAAGCTCCGTCTCCGTCTCAAAAACGCCCGCTAAGCCCTGCTTCGGGGCTTATATCTTCCCCTCTGTGGCATTTGCTGCAGAGGGGATTTTTATATTCCGGAGGGCACTGTATGTCATACAAATACTTTTTACTGCTGTAAATCGTTAAATCGACCAAAAAGAGGCGCGAATGGTCCCGAATATCGGCAAGGTTATCGGTTGAAGATTGGCGGGGGCCATGGTATAATTACAAAATAACTGAATTTTTGTTTTTAGGCTTGACCCTTTCGATATTGCTTGGAGGACCCATGAAAGAACTTGAAAACAAACGGGTGATCGTTCTTGGCCACTATGGCAGCGGCAAAACCAATTTTGCTGTGAACCTTGCCCTGCAGCGCCGTGCGGCAGGCTGCGAAGTTGCCCTGTGCGACCTGGATATCGTCAATCCCTATTTCCGTTCGGCCGACTTTGCCGGCAAAATGGAGGAGATGGGCATTGAAATGGTGTCGCCCTCTTTTGCCGGAACCAATGTGGATGTGCCGGCCCTTACCGGGCGTTTGGACGGCCTGCTGGCCAACCCCGACCGCCAGATCATTGTGGACGTGGGCGGCGACGACGCCGGCGCCATTGCCGTTGGGCGCTATGCCCGCAAGCTGCTGCCCGAAGAACCCACCGTGCTTTACATCGTAAGCGCCTGCCGCCCCATTACCGACACCCCCCAGGCGGCTTTGGAAATTCTGCGGGAGATCGAGTATGCCTCCCATGTGAAGGCCACCCACATCGTCAACTGCACCAACCTGGGCAAAGAGACCACCGCCCAAACCATCCGCGGTTCGCTGGAATACATCGACGAACTGTGCGAACTTTCCGGCCTGCCCCTGTGCTGCCACGCGGTGCGCAGCGACCTGGCGGCGGAACTGACCGACATCGACCGGATCCTTCCGGTAGAGATATTCGTCAAGGTCCCCTGGGATCTTTGACGCAAACCATTTGTACTTATTATCCCCCACGGAATGTGGGATCGTGTTTGGAGGGAATAGAATGGCAAAAATGACCGTAAACGAAGCAATCTGTAAGGGCTGTGGGCTGTGCGTCAGCGTATGCCCCAAGAAGATCATCGTTCTGGCAAAGGGCAGACTGAACGCCAAGGGCTACAGCCCCGCCGAAGTCACCGACCAGTCGGCCTGCATTGGCTGCGCCATGTGCGGAATCATGTGCCCCGACAGCGCCATCACCGTCGAAAAGTAACATCACTCAACCCATTTGGTTGTAAGGAGGTACAATATGTCAGAAAGAGTACTGGTGAAGGGCAACGAAGCTTTGGCCGAAGCCGCCATCCGTGCAGGCTGCCGCCACTTCTTCGGCTACCCCATCACTCCCCAGACTGAAGTTGCAACATACATGGCCCGCAAGATGCCCAAGATCGGCGGCACCTATCTGCAGGCCGAATCGGAAGTTGCTGCCATCAATATGGTTTATGGCGCTGCCGCCGCCGGTGTGCGCGTTATGACTTCTTCTTCTTCCCCCGGCATCTCCCTCAAGTCCGAGGGCATTTCCTACCTGGCCGGCTCCGACCTGCCCTGCCTGATCATTAACATCCAGCGCGGCGGCCCCGGTTTGGGCGGCATCCAGCCTTCCCAGGCCGACTATTGGCAGGCCACCCGTGCCCCCGGCCACGGCGATCTGCACCTGCTGGTTTACGCCCCCAATAACGTACAGGAAATGGTAAACCTGGTGTTTGAGGCCTACGATAAGGCCGAACAGTACCGTGTTCCCGCCATGATTTTGGGCGACGGTCTGCTGGGCCAGATGATGGAACCCGTTTCCTTCCCCGAAGAGGGCGAGATCAAGCAGCACGACAAGAGCTGGGCTGTTACCGGCCACAAGAACCAGCGCAAGCACAACATCGTCAACTCCCTGTACCTGAAGGCCGACGAACTGGAAAAGACCGTTCTGGACCGATTTGAACGCTATGCCCAGATCGAGGCCAACGAAGTTATGGTGGAAGAATATCTGATGGAGGATGCCGAATACGCCATCGTGGCCTTCGGCGCCACCTCCCGTATCGCCAAGGCTGCCATCCAGCAGCTGCGCGACCAGGGCGTCAAGGTGGGCCTCATCCGTCCCATCACCCTGTGGCCTTTCCCCAAGGAAGCCATCGCCAAGGCCTGCGACAAGGTCAAGGGCTTCCTGACCGTTGAAATGAGCATGGGTCAGATGCTGGACGACGTTCGTCTGGCTGTCAACGGCCGCAAGCCCGTAGAATTCTTTGGCCACACCGGCGGCATCGTTCCCACCCCCGCCGAAATTGTGGAAGCTGTAAAAGCAATGGGAGGTGCAAAGTAATGGCAATCGTATATCAGAAGCCCAAGGCTCTCAGCGATGATGTGCTGCATTACTGCCCCGGCTGCACCCACGGCATCATCCACAAGCTGGTTGCCGAAGTGATCGACGAACTGGGCATCGAAGGCAAGACCGTGGGCATCGCCCCCGTTGGCTGCTCGGTTTTTGCCTACAACTACTTCAACTGCGACATGGTGGAGGCCGCCCACGGCCGCGCTCCCGCTGTGGCCACCGGCCTCAAGCGCTCCATGCCCGATAATGTCATCTTTACCTACCAGGGTGACGGCGACCTGGCCGCCATTGGCACCGCCGAAACCGTTCACTCTGCCACCCGTGGCGAAAACATCACCATCATCTTTGTAAACAATGCCATTTACGGCATGACCGGCGGCCAGATGGCTCCCACCACTCTGCCCAACCAGGTCACCCAGACCACTCCCTATGGCCGTGATGTAAACACCGCCGGCTACCCCGTGCGCGTCTGCGAAATGCTTTCCACCCTGGATGGCGTTGCCTATGCCGAACGCGTTGCCGTAGACAGCGTGCCCAACATCCGCAAGGCCAAGGCTGCCATCAAAAAGGCCTTCCAGAACCAGATCGACAAGAAGGGCTTCTCCATCGTCGAGATCCTTTCCACCTGCCCCACCAACTGGGGCCTGGCTCCTGTGGACGCTCTGCAGTGGCTGCGCGACAACATGATGCCCTACTATCCTTTGGGCGTATACAAGGACAAGGAGGGTGAAAAGTAATGACCAAGAGCATGATTTTTGCCGGCTTTGGCGGGCAGGGCATTCTGTTCACCGGCAAGATGGCCGCTTACAGCGGCATGATGGACGGCAAGGAAGTTTCCTGGCTGCCCTCCTACGGCCCCGAAATGCGCGGCGGCACCGCCAACTGCAGTGTCTGCGTTTCGGATGATCCCATCGCCTGCCCCCTGGTGGTCAACCCCGATGTACTGGTGGTCATGAACACCCCTTCCTACGAAAAGTTTATCGGTGACGTGGTTCCCGGCGGCGTTGCTATCCTGGATAGCTCCCTGATCGACCTCAAGTGCGACCGCGACGACATCACCGTCTGCTACGTTCCCGCTACTGCCCTGGCCGACGAACACGGTCTGCGTTCTCTGGCAAACATGATCCTGTTTGGCAAGATGCTCAAGGAAACCGGCTTTACCTCCATCGAGACCTTGAAGAAGGCCCTGGAGAAGGTCGTTCCCGCCAAGAAGGCCCATCTGATCGAAAGCAATCTGAAGGCCGTTGCCCTGGGCATGGAACAGTAATTTATTTCCCATAGCAAAAAAGCCGTCCCAACTTTGGTTGGGGCGGCTTTTTGTCAAACAGCGGCAGGGATTGCCCTTGGCGCCTTTCTTTGCTAAAATGAGATTGAATTTTTGTTAAAGCGGCCGGGTAAAGGTGGGGGAGAGCCCCTCAACCGGTTCCGGCTGTTGCTTCGTTCGGTTTACCGGGATAAACAGAAAAGAAGGATCGTAAGTTGAAAAAGAAAAAACTTTCGCGCATTTCAACCCTGCATTATTATAAGCTTGTGGCTCGTTCGCTGCTTTTTTTGGCGGCAACGGCGGTGTATCTGGTCAATTGGTTCCAGGGGATCCACATTGACCTGTTTGGCCGCGTGGAGGAACTGCCTTTGCTGATGGCGGTCATCTGGGTGGCCTACGCCCTCGAGATGGTGCTGCGTTTCTTCCCCTCCAGGCTGGAAAGCATGGGCTGCCAGAAGCAGTTTGCCCGCAACTTCCGCCCCAGGGCGGAGGTCAAGCAGCGGGTCAACCTGAACTCGGCCAAAACCACCTTTATGGTGGCGGCCTCATGGGTCGGCCTAAACGGCGTCATCGGCATTCTGTTTTTCACCCATGTCATCGATGAGGGCATCCTGCTGCTTGTCAGCCTGTTCTACGGCGCCTGCGACATGATCTGCATTCTGTTCTTCTGCCCCTTCCAAACCTGGATGATGAAGAACAAGTGCTGCGGCACCTGCCGCATCTATAACTGGGATTACGCTATGATGTTCACCCCGCTGGTGTTCATCCGCAGCGGCTACACCTTCAGCCTGGTTCTGCTTTCGGTGCTGCTGCTCATCCGGTGGGAGCTGACGGTGTGGCTGCATCCCGAACGCTTCTCTGAGGCGGTCAACGACAGCCTTTCCTGCGCCAACTGCAGCGAAAAGCTGTGCCACCACAAAAAGCAGCTCCGTCATTTTTGGAAGAAGAGCGGCCAGCGCTTTCACCTGGCGGGCAACCAGCTCATCTCCACCGCCGAAGAAGTGAAAAACAAGCTGCAGCAGAAAATCGAAAAGAAATAAAAAAACAAGCACCCGTCCCTTTGGATGGGTGCTGTTCTTTTACAGTGGGTAATATGTATTAGTGTTACAGGCCGTGGCCGCAGCGGTTGCAGTAGGTGCTGCCCGCGGGGTTGCGGTGGCCGCAGGCGGGGCACAGCCCATCCCGGTTGTTTTTCATCAGCTGCAGGTCGGCAGCGTTCACTGCCGAAACATTGCCGCGCAGAATCTCTTCACCCAGGGCTTTGTCGATGGCAAAAACGCTGGCGCAGCCGGGGCAGGTGGCAAAGTACTGCACCCCAAACTTGAACAGGGGGATGAAAAAGAAGTGAAAATAGCTGTAGGAACGGGCGACATTCATCCTTGCCTGGCTGCCGCACAGGGGACAAACGGCCATAACCTCGCCGGCCGGTTTGGCGCCGGAGCCGATGCCCATGATGCCAAAGAAAAACATTTTTGTCACCTCCGGTGGAATAAAACAGTGCCCAAAACCGGGACGCTGTGGAAAAGCAGTTTCAAGATATATCCATGTTACCCCATCGTCAAAATTTGTCAAGCACATATGGTGGTTTTTGCAAGAAAAACCACTATTTGACCACACTATTATGTTGACCGCAATTGTGAACAAGTGTACAATGTGTATAGATTATTTTCGTCAAAAAATGACAGGAAAGGAGTGCTCCTCATGCATCGTTGGCTGGCTTTGTTTTTGGCAGCGGCCCTGCTGCTTTCGGGCTGCAGCGCCGGAACTGCCGAAGAACTGGATATGATCAGCGGTGTGGGTCAATTGGAATTCAGCACCGAAAGTTCCGAAGACCCCTATGAGGAAGAATTCCCTCCTTCCTATACCATAACCGAGGATGAGGAGAGCCAAACTTCTGTGGAAGAAAGCAGCGCCGCTTCTTCTTCACAGCAGGAGGCAACGTCCAGCAGCTCTTCTTCCCAAAGTTCCTCCTCCCCTCAGCAGAGTTCTTCTTCCCAGTCCGAATCCTCCTCACGGCCTGAACCGAAACCGGAAAGCAGTTCCAAAGAAGAGGAAGACGAGGAAGAAGAGGACTGGCAGGGCGGCAGCTCGGCCGTCAGCGGCGAGATCAGCGCTGTCTGGGTCAGCTACCTGGACCTGGCGCCCATGCTCACCGGCAAAACCAAAAGCCAGTTTACCAGCAACATCGGCAATGCCTTTGATAAAATTGCCGATACCGGCTTCAATACCGTCATCGTTCAGGTGCGCCCCTTTGCCGACGCCCTCTACGATTCCGATTACTTCCCCTGGTCCTATCTGTGCACCGGAACCGAGGGCAAAGACCCCGGTTACGACCCTCTGGCCATTATGGTCAGCCAGGCCCACAGCAGGGGACTGGAGATCGAAGCCTGGCTCAACCCTTACCGGGTTCGTGCCACCAACTACACCAAACCGCTCAGCAGCTCCAACCAGGCCAGCATCTGGCTGGACGAGGGCAGCGACGCCGTTGTGGAATACAAAGGCGGCATCTATTACAATCCCGCATCGGAAGAAGCTCGTGAGCTTATTCTAAACGGTGTGGAAGAGATCGTGGATAACTACGATGTGGACGGCATCCACATGGATGACTATTTCTACCCCGACCCCGACAAGAGCTTTGACGCCGATTCCTATGCCGAATATGAGGGAAACCTCAGCCTGGGCAACTGGCGCCGCCAGAATGTAAACACCCTGGTCAAGGGCATCTATTCCACCGTGAAGAACGCCGATTCTTCGGTGCGCTTTGGCATCAGCCCCACCGGCAACAACGACAATAACTACAACAAGCAGTATGCCGATGTTGCCAAGTGGGCCGGCAGCTCGGGTTATGTTGACTACATATGCCCCCAGATCTATTGGGGCTACGACCATTCCACCATGCCCTATGCCGAAACGGTGTCCGACTGGGATGATATGGTCACCAGTTCCTCGGTCAAGCTGATCGTGGGCATCGGGGCCTACCGTTTGGGCGAATCGGGTGAGTGGAGCGGCACATCCGACATCCTGGCCCGCATGGTAAAAACCGCCCGCAAGGCCGACAACTACGGCGGCATTGCCATGTACCGTTACGATTCTTTGTACAATTCTTCAGTGCCCAAGCAGGCAGCTCGGGAATGTGCCAACCTTTCCGACATTCTGTAAGCGGCCTTTCTCAACCCAGCGAAGTCTTTTTCGGAAAGCGTTCCCCTCTGGGGCGGCCTTTCCACAGGAGGTTCAACAGTGGCGAAAAAACAGTTTTTAAATACCAAAACAATGGTGTTCATCATTGCCTTGTTTGCGGTCATCATTCTGGTGGCGGCCGGCGTTGCGCTGGCTGTGGGCCCCATGAGCCCCCCGGCGGAAGAACAATCTTCTTCTCAGCCCGAGGCTGAAATCATGCCGGAAGATATGATCGCCAGCGAGATGGGTGACCCGGAAGGGGAGACCCCCGAAGAGGGCGAGATCATCGACAGCCAGCCTGTCACCTTCAACAAGCCCGGTGAAATGCGGGCTGTTTACCTGACCCCCGGCGAGGATTTCCTCACCTCTTCCCCCATGGCGGCGGACAAGCTCAAGGCGGAGATCGACACCGCCATTGCCAACGCGGTCAAGCTGACCATGAATACCGTCATCATCGACACCAACGCCACCAAGAGTGTCATCTTCAAAAATGACGTTTTTCCCGTTGCCTCCGAAAGCTTTGACATCATGGATTACCTGGTTCAAAAGGCCCGTGCCAACAACCTGTACGTTTACGCCATCTATGACGTTCTGCAGGAATTTGACGGTGCAGCCATGAGCCAGCCCGGCGCCGTCACCGGCGAGGTGATGGACAACAGCATCAGTGCGCTGCTCAGCCTGTGCGATTACAACATCGACGGTGTGCTGATGCGCAGCTACTATAACGAAGCGACCGCTTCCAGCTATGCCGATTACCTCCGCGCCGGCGGATCCATTGGCTTTGAAAATTATATGGCCCAGGTGCCCGAAACGGCGGTCAAGCGTGTTTCACAGGCCATGCGCACCAAGGCCCGGGGCATCCAGTTGGGCATTCTTACCGACCCTGTGTGGATGAATGCCGCCCAGAACGAGGACGGCTCCAACACCAACGCCGCCTTCACCACCCTGGGCAGCGGCAACGCCGACGTGAAGAGCTATGTGGAAAACAAGCTGGTGGACTTTGTGGCCGTGGAGGCCTATGGTTCCCTGGCCGATGGGGCCATCCCCTTTGAAACCGTGACCAAATGGTGGAGCGACCTGTGCATCCACCAGGGCGTGGACCTGTATGTGGTGCAGTTCAGCAGCCGCATTTGCAGCAACTACACCGGCTGGGCTTCGGCCGACGAGCTGGCCAAGCAGCTTACCACCCTGAAGGAGCTCAGCGGCTACAGCGGCAGCATCTTCAACTCCCTTTCCCGCCTGGTGGAAAACCCCAACGGCGCCACCGACACCCTCATCAAGGTTTTCAAGGATGAGATCAATCCCGATTTCCTGTTCACCGAGCTGACCATCAGTAAGCCGGAAAAGACCGAATTTTCCACCGAAGAACGCAACGTCACCTTCGCCGGCGGCTCCGACCCCACCAAGCCCGTTACCATCAACGGTCAGGAGATACAAACCGACGAAACCGGCTTCTTCAGCGTTACATATGAACTGAAGGCGGGCAAAAACACCTTCACCATTGCTCACAAGGAAAAGACCCTCACCTATACCGTCACCCGCAACATCACGGTGCTGAAATCGGTGGAACCCACCGGCAACCTTACGGTAGACGGCGGCATGGAGATCACCGTTTCGGCCATGGCCTACGAGGGCGCTTCGGTTACTGCCAGCCTCAACGGCAAAAAAATCACCCTGCACGAAAGTGAAGAGGACGACGACGAAACCGATAAGGAATCCTCCTATGTAAAATTTGTGGGCACCCTTACCGTGCCCGAAGCCACCAATAAGGTGCAAAGTTTGGGCCAGATCGTCTTTTCGGCCAGCTTTGAGGGCACCAGCATGACCATGAACGGTGCCCATGTAAACGTCAACAAGATCGTGGATATCGGCGACGGCGAGCCCATTGTGGTAACAGCCGCCCAGGCCGAAACCTTCCCCACCAGCCGCTTGGATGACATCTCCGACCCCGACTATTATCCGCTGCCCAAGGGTACCCTGGACTATGCCGTGGGCGAACAGATCGTCTACAAGGATTCCACCGGCACCTTTACCTACAACAACCTGGCCTCCGGCCTGCGTGTTTATTCCAAGGATATTTCCACCACCGGCAAGGCCGCCAGCAAGAATGTCATCACCGGCCTTAAGGTAGAAGCCGACAGCCGCTACACCACCGTGACTGCCTTTATGGCCCAGCCTGTCAGCTACATTTTGCGCTACAGTTCCTCGGCCATCAAAATCGACTTCCAGAACACCACCACCGTTCCGGCCAATCTGACCCTGAATAAGAACCCCTTGTTCTCGGCCGCCACCTGGAGCGGCAGCACCCTTACCTTGAAGCTGAAGGACGGCTTCCTGGGCTACAAGGCCACCGTAAACGGAAACAACATTTCTTTCCGCTTCACCAATGCTGTGGATATCAGCAACGCCAATATCGTGGTGGACTCCGGTCACGGCGCCGGCGACCCCGGTGCGGTCAGCTTCCCCGGCATGAGCGAGGCCGAGATCAACTACGCCGTTGCCTCCAAGCTGGCCGACGAGCTGGAAGATATGGGCGCCAATGTAAAGCTGATCGGCAACGACAGCACCCGAGTGGCCGCCCGCACCTCCACCGCCGAAAATTGGAACGCCACCCTGTATGTGGCTGTTCACTGCAACGCGGCAGGCTCTTCGGCTACCGGCAGCGAGGTCTACTACTTCCGTCCCTGGGCCTCCTCGCTGGCCTCCAAAACCTCCAGCGGCCTGGCTTCCGCCCTTTCCAGCACCAACCGGGGCAGCAAATACGGCCTGTACTATGTCACCCGTGTTGCCCAATACCCCTCGGTGCTGGCTGAATGCGGCTTCATCACCAACCAATGTGAATTCAAAAAGCTGTGTACCTCCTCCTATCAAAGCAAGATGGCCAGCCGCATGGCGGTTGCCATTGAGGATTATCTGAGCAGTGCCGGCAGCAGCAGCCCCACCGGCGTGCAGTCGGTTGGCTCCACCGACGTGGCCGAAGCTACCGGCGTCACCCTCAATCCCACCACCCTTACTGTGGCTGTGGGCGAAACCGCCGCCATCACCTCCACCGTAACCCCCGCCAATGCCGACCAGAGCGTGACCTGGACCTCCAGCGACGCCAAGATCGCCAAGGTGGACGAAACCGGCAAGGTCACAGGCGTCAAGGCGGGCACCGCCACCATTACGGCAACCACCGCCAACGGCAAAACCGCCACCTGCGCGGTCACTGTTGCCGATGCCTACACCATTGCCCTGAACAAGACCGAACTTACCCTGGTGGAAAAGGCCACCGAGACCCTGACTGCTACCGTAAAGCAGGGCAGCTCTACCATTACCAACCAAACCGTCACCTGGACAAGCTCGGATAGCGCCGTGGCCACTGTTTCGAACAGCGGCAAGGTGACAGCCCAGAAGGAGGGCACCGCCACCATCACCGCGGCTTTGGCCAACGGCCAGAAGGCCACCTGCAAGGTAATTGTTACCAAGGAAAAGGTCCCTGTGACCAAAATCACCCTGACCCCCGCCAGCATGAGCCTTGAGATCGGTGTGAACGCATCTGTTTCC
>JAGAPB010000012.1 GCA_017847995.1 Oscillospiraceae bacterium | reverse complement strand
TCATCGACTACCCGCTGGAAAAGGCCGAATACAAGCCCTATGCCCAGGGCCGCCTGTGCCTGCTGCCCCACGGGCTGGCGGTGCAGCTTTGGGCCTTTGAGGTAACACCCTCGCAGCACAGCAGCCTGCGGGTGGTGCTGCAAAAGGACGGCATTGCCCTGTGTGCCACCCTGTGGTCCACCGGCAAGCTGGAGGTTCTGTGGCAGGGCCAGCCCAGTGACCGCATCTGCACCCTTAGCCCCCTGTGGGGCGAGGACCAGCAGGGCCGCTATTGGGGCGGCACCCTGGTGTTTGACCGCGCCATGCTGGAAGAAGCCTGGGGCCGCCAAAGCCTGGCAGTGGGCAGCAGCCTGCAGGGCAACCTGTATAAGCTTTCCACCGACCCCGCAAAGCCCCATCAGGGCAGCCTGTTCCCCGCCGATTTTGCCGGCGACCCCTGGTCCGGCGGTTCGCTGGGCGAATTGGAATTTGTTTCCTACTAAGTATTTTAAAAACCGATAGGGAGGTTTTTTCATATGAAACTGATCGCTACTTTGCTGAAGATCGTCCTGTGGCTGGCTGCCGCCGTGGCACTGGCTGCCGGCGCCCTGCTGGGCTATGACCGCTATGTGCGCAACAAGTACCCCGTGCGCTACATCAACCCCAACACCGAAGAAGACCTGGGCCTCTAATGATCCGAAAGGAACTTTCCCCCTGCCATGAAATACGACACCATCATCTTTGACTTTGACGGCACCCTGGCCAACACCCAGGAGGGCGTAACCAAAGGCACCCAGAAGGGGCTTGCCGCCTTTGGCGTGCAGGAATCTTTGGAAAACATCAAGGCCCTCATCGGCCCTCCCCTTACCATGACGGTGCAGACCGAATACGGCCTGACCCCCGAGCAGGCCGCCGCCGCCATGAAGATCTGCGAGCAGCACCAAACCGGTGAGGGCATCGACCAGGTCTGCCTGTTCGAAGGCATTCCCCAACTGCTGGAGGAGCTGACCCGGCTGGGGCTGCATCTGGCCATTGCCACCAACTGTCCTGCCACCACCGCCAAAACCCAAATTGAATATTTGGGGCTGGACCGCTGGTTCACCGTTGTGCAGACCAACAACGACAGCCAGACCCGCGGCACCAAGACCCAGTTTGTCCACTGGGCCATGGAGGATTGGCACAGTACCCCCGAACGCTGCCTGATGGTGGGCGACCGCAAGCATGACCTGATCGGCGGGCAGGAAAACGGCATGGACACCGCCGCCGTGCTGTACGGCTACGGCAGTCGGGCAGAACTGGAAGGCTGTGACCCCACCTACCTTTGCGCCACCCCCAACCACCTGCTGGAATGCATCCTCAATTCCTGACATAACACGAAAGGCTGTGACCCCATGAAGTACGATACCATCATCTTCGACTTTGACGGCACCGTTTCCGATTCCGAAGGCGCCATCACCCACGGCTTCCAGAAGGGCCTGGCCGCCTTTGGTGTGGAAGAAAGCCTGGAAAACATCAAGGCCCTCATCGGCCCTCCGCTGGGCAAGACCATTCAGACCAAATACGGCTTTAACCCCGAAGATGCCGTTGCCGCCATGACCATCTGCAAAAACTTTCAGATCAGCCCCGAGGGGCTGGAGGTCATCAGCCTTTATGATGGGATGCTGGAGCTGCTGCATGGATTGAAGGAGCTGGGCCTGAAGCTGGCCATTGCCACCAACAAGCCCCTGCCCACCGTGCAGCCCCAGATGAAGCACCTGGGCCTGGATGGCATCTTTGATGCCCTGGAAGCCAACGACGTTCCCCAAACCCGTGGCACCAAAAGCGACTTTGTGCGCTGGGCCATGGAGGGCTGCGGCAGCACCCCCGACCGCTGCCTGATGGTGGGCGACCGCAAGGCCGACATTGTGGGCGGCAGGGACAGCGCCATGGACACCTGCGGTGTGCTGTACGGCTACGGCAGCCGCGAGGAAATGGAGGGCTGCGCCCCCACCTACCTCATCAGCACTCCCCTGGAACTGCTGGATGTGGTGAAAAACTCCTGATTTTTGTATATTTTAATCAAAATATCACTGTATGTATAATATTCACCTAATATCCCCCTGCTTAGCAGGGGGATTTCATTTTCGGGCATAGCCCTAATAAAACTGACTGTGCACAAGTGCGCCTTTTATTGGCCTGCCAGCCATGCACTTGTTACTGGCTACCCCTAAAAGGATTGGTGGTGTGCTCGGCTCCCTCTGACGAGGGAGCTGTCGAGCGAAGCGAGACTGAGGGAGAGAACAAAACTTTTTCGGTTTTTGCTGTTTCCTTGCTCAATCTCTCCCTCCGGCTTTTTGCTTTGCAAAAAGCCACCTCCCTCGTCAGAGGGAGGCTCAAATTTATTCACCGCTTAAGCTTTCTTGAATCACACAACAATCACATGG
>JAGAPB010000011.1 GCA_017847995.1 Oscillospiraceae bacterium | reverse complement strand
TCAGGCACTTCAGCTTGGAGGCAGGGGGTGTGTGGTTATACAAATCGCTGTTGTGTTCCCAGTCGCTGTCATCAGAAGCAGCGGGCGGAAGAACAAGCACGCCGCCGTCGCTGTTGGGGTCCATATTGCGGGTGGTACGCGTGCCGGGGTCTTCCAGTTGGAATCCGCGGCTGTACTTAAAGCTGATTTTGAAGAAGTTATGTTCGGGGGTAAGGAAAAAGGAAAGGCAGACATCAAAATCATGTTCCTCGTACTTATCCATCAGCTTTACAATGCTGTCGGAAGTTCCCGTATAGTCATAATAAAAATCGTAAACAGGGGTTCCGTAATGGGGGTTTTCTACCATTTCCCGCAGTTCCAGCTGATAGCGCTCCTCTGCCAGTAGATCCAGCAGTTCTTGCTGCACCGTTTCATAGGCGGCAAGGGGATGACTTCCATTCCAGCCTTTTTGGTACCCGTGGTCATAATACTTTTTATCGGTGCTGGCCGACCAGTACAGGAAGGCTTCCAAATCCGGCAGCAATACGCTGTCGGGGGCAACCTCCACCTCTTCGGGCTCAGGTTCCGGCTCTGCTTCGGGTTCTTCTTCTGGCTCAGGTTCAGACTCCGAAACAGCCTCGGGAACAGGCTCTTCTTCCGGCAGTTCGAGCAGCTCCTGCTGCTCAAACACCTCGATGCCCTGTTCCGGTTCGGGGTCGGCGTTTCTTTGGTTATAATTTTTTATCCCGCCGATCACCGCCACCAGAATAATGACCCCCACCAGCGCAATACCGCCGATGATCCATCTGCGCAGTTTGGCGGCGTTGTTTTCGGGCGTTTCTTCAGGGGAGTTTACCGGCTGCCCGCAATGGAGGCAAAACCTTGCTTCCTCCGGCAGCTCTTTTCCGCAATACTTACACTCCATCCAAAATCCTCTTTCTTACAGCCTTACAGCACCATCTGTCCGTTGATCTCCAGCTTGAAGGTGTAGCCGAAAAATTTGCTGCTTTGCTTGCACAGCTCCATGCGCTGCATAAAGATCTCAAAATATTCCATCACGGGGCAGATCTCGGTGTCCAGTTCCAGCACCAGGGTCATGGTTTTTTTGTCGCCATCCAGCACCAGGTCGGACTTGGTGATGGCGTAGTTGACCCGGTCGTGGATGTCCCCGGCAATGTCGGCCAGGCGGCGCACACGGCTGCGGCGCACGTCTGTTTTGTCGGCCAGGATGAGGGCGGCGGCCACGGCATTCACCGGGAAGGCGGTGTGGTCGTCGTGGTGGCCGATGGCCGTTACCACCGTGGCGGTGTCGCTGGGGTCCATGCCCCGGTCGTCCAGCAGCTTGAAGGCCATGATGGCGCCGGTTTGGGCGTGGTCGTTGCGGTTGACCATGTTGCCAATGTCGTGCATATAGCCGGCGATCCAGGCCAGCTCGGCCATGCGGCGGCTGTAACCCAGCTGGGTCAAAAGGTGGCTGGCCATCTCGGCACACTTGGTCACATGGGCCAGGCTGTGCTCGGTGTAGCCAAGGGCCTCCAGCGAGTCATCGGCCCGGTCAATGTAGGTATGGATCTCGGGGTCACTTTTGATCTCTGCCGGGGTAATGTTTCTGATTCTTTCCATAGGACGGCTCCTTTCCCATCGATACGGGAGCCTGTTTGCCTTATGCCACCGACACGGCGGAGAAATACCCCTCCTGCATCATCAGGGCCAGGTCGGCCAAAGCTTCTTCCTCGGTGTCGGCCGAAAAGAGAAATTCTCCGTGCTGGTCGTACACCTCGATGTGTTCCCGTACGTGGATCATTTGATGTCTCATGGGGCAGCCTCCTTTGTGGTATTTCTTTCGTTGTCTGAAGAATACCACATTTACTGTCCCATAAAACGGACTGCATTCCCGTTTTGACGTGGAATTGCAGGGAATATTTTATTTCTTGTTGATGACCGAAGTGCCCTTTTCCCGCAGGTAGCTGGCCTCCAGGTCGGCCAGGTGCAGCTTAACAGCCAGGGGATATTTATCCCAGGCGTGGCTGATGGCAAAGCTGCCGCCCTTCACCGCCTCGTCAAAGCCGCCCATGTGCCAGCGGATGGCGGTGGCCTCGGCCGGCTTCAGCCGCACAAAACGCTCCACCAGGTAGACCGATTTTTCGCCGTGGCCGTAGGGGAAGGCATCCTCGATGGCATAATAGGGGACCTTTTCCCAGGCGCCGGTCTGTTCGTTCTTCACATTGCGGGTGCTCACCTTATAAAACTGGGCCTTGCACAGGTCGTGGAACAGGGCGCACAGGGCGGCGCTTTCGGCGCTGTCCTCCTGGGGGTCAAAGTGTTTTTCCATCAGCACATCGTAAACATTCAGGCTGTGCATCAGCAGGCCCTCGGGGCAGGCACAGTGGTAGCGGCTGCTGGCCGGCGCGGTGTAAAAATCGGTGGTCTCCAGCCAATCCATCAGGGCGTCAATACCCTCCCGCTTGATGTTCTCCTTTACGATCTGGATAAAACGCTCTTTATTGGTCATTGGGGTCCCTCACTTTAATCTTAAATGAAAAACAAGAACAGAATATGAATCCATCATCATGGGTATTTAAATTTTAACACATAGCACTGTAAATGAAAAGTTCAAAAAGAAAGAAAAAGGACCGGCCTGAGGCCGGTCCTTCAAAACAGGGTCTTATTCGTCGGTGGAAGCGATGCGCTTGGTCAGTTCTTCGGGGGTCTGGGGCTTGCCCTGGCCGTAGTACTTGAATACTTCAACAGCCTGCTGAACCTGTTCAGCGTTCATCTGGTACATTTTGCCGTTGCTCATGGCCATGGCTGCAAAGTGGGTCTTGGCAGCTTCTTCCATGTAGATGCAGGCGTACAGAGCCTGGGTCAGGCTGTCGCCAACGGCCATAACGCCGTGGTGGCGCATGATGATGGCCAGGCTGTCGCCCAGGTACTTAACGGTATCGATACCCATATCGATGGAGTTGGCGGAAGAGAAGGGAGTTACCTTAACGTTGCCATGGGTGGCATTGGCCAGGGTGGTCAGGTTAACGGTGAATTCGTCCTGTACCAGGCCGATGGCGGTGGCGTAGGGCTGATGGGTATGGATAACAGCGTTGATGTCGGGGCGCTGCTGGAAGATGTAAAGCAGAGCCTTGGTGTCGCTGGAGGGCTTGCGGTCGCCTTCAATGATCTTGCCGTCAACGGTCATTACAACAACGTCTTCGGGAACCATATCTTCATAGATCATGCCGGAGGGGGTCATCAGAATTTCGCCGCTGGGCATACGAACAGAAATGTTGCCGCCGGCCAGTGCGATCAGATCGTAACGATCCAGCTTCATACCGGCCTTGATAACTTCGCGGCGTTCCTTTTCAAACATCATAATAGTACAGCCTCCTTAAAAGATTCAATGTATTGGAATGTCATTGACATAATCAATCACATTTGTTCAGCATCATAATACCATTATTTGCGGTCAATAACAATTGATTAAATCCACAAAAGCGAATGTCAAAGACGGTCGCTATTGATAAATTTGTAAATCCGCGGCACATTTGCAAATTTGTGCAGTTTTCAATTGAAAACTTTAGACCACAATGCCGCCGTTGGGGGCCAAAACCTGTCCGGTCACAAAGGCCGATTTTTCACCGGCCAGCCACAGGATGGCCTGGGCGGCTTCTTGAGCGGTGCCGATGCGGCACAGGGGGGTCTCCTCCTCCAGGGCGGCAATATCCTCGGCGGTCAGGGCGGCGTTCATGTCGGTGGCAATGACCCCGGGGGCCACACAGTTGACCCGGATGCCGCTGGGGCCCACCTCCTTGGCCAGGGCCTTGGTCAGGCCGATGACGGCTGCCTTTGCGGCTGAATAGGCCACCTCGCAGCTTGCCCCCACCTGGCCCCACATGCTGGAAAGGTTGATGATGCTGCCCCGGTGGGCGGCGATCATGGCGGGCAGGGCGCGGCGGCAGCAAAGGTAGACCCCCTTGCAGTTAACATCCATCACCCGGTCCCACTGCTCCTCGGTCAGGTCGGTGAAAAGGCCGATCTGGGCAATGCCGGCATTGTTTACCAGCACATCCACCGGGCCAAGCTGCCCTTCCACGGCGGCAAACATGGCATCCACCTGGGCGGCGTCGGCTACATCGGCCCCCACAGCCATGGCACGCACCCCAAGGGCGGCCAGTTGGGCGGCCAGAGCTTCTGCCTCGGCCTTTTTGGTTTGGTAGCCCAGGGCAACATCCCAGCCTTGTTCGGCAAACAGGCGGGCCGCGGCGGCGCCGATGCCCCGGCTGGCCCCGGTGATCAGTACAGTGTGATGTTCCATGGCTTACTCTCCTATAATTTTGACCAACACCCGCTTATCCCGCATGCCGTCAAATTCGTAGTAAAAGATCTGCTCCCAGGTGCCGAAGTCCAGACGCCCCTCAGTAACGGCCACCATGGTCTCGCGCCCCATCACGGTGCGCTTCAGGTGGGCGTCGGCGTTGTCCTCATAGCCGTTGTGGCGGTAGCGGCTGTAGGGCTTTTCGGGAGCCAGGCCTTCCAGCCACTGCTCGTAGTCGTGGTGCAGGCCGCTTTCGTCATCGTTGATGAAAACCGAGGCGGTGATGTTCATGGCATTCACCAGAACAAAGCCTTCCTTAATGCCCGATTCCCGCAGGCATTCCCGAACCTGGGGGGTGATGTTCACCAGGCCGCGGCGGCTGGGCAGGCAAAAGTGCAGTTCCTTGCGGTAGCTTTTCATGCTGGTTCCTCCTCATCCAGGCGGTGGTCCTTCCAGTAGGGCCACTTCAGTTTTTCGGGGTCACGGTGTTCTTCCGGGGTGCGGGCGTAATAGACGGCGCAGCGGAAAACATACAGGATGCACTTATCCAGCGGCTGGCCAAACTGCAGGCAGTCGCGGGTGTACAGTTCTTCGGGATTTTCTTTGGCCAGTTCGGCCAGGTTGGTCAGCCCCAGCGACATCAGATGGGCCTCCATATCGCTGCCCACGCCGGGGATCTGTCTAAATTCGCTCAGTGCCATGGGCGGCACCTCCTTTTCTCTGCTATTTTACCACACCGGGCGCCTTTTGGGGAGCGGCACCCGCCTTTTTTTGCACAAAGCGCACCAGATATTCATAGAACTCTTCGGCCAGGGGGGAAGGCCCGCTGGCCTGGTGCAGCGAAAGGATCAGCTCACGCTGGCACTCCGGCTGGGAGATGGGCAGCAGGGCCACTTCCTTTTCCGAGGTTTTGCCCCAGGAATATTCCGGCCAGAAGCCCACCCCGGCGCCGGCGCCGATGATGTTGCGCACCGCCACGGGGGAATCGGACTTGAAGGAATAGCGGGGCTTGAAGCCGGCGTAGGCGCAAAATTTTTCGCACACGGTGCTGAAGGCCCGGGAACCGGCCAGGCTGACAAATTCCTCATCCCTGACCTCGGCCAGGGCAACCGAGCTGCGCTGGGCGTAGGCCGAGGTGCGGGGCACCGCCAGATAGATCTTTTCTTCCATAACACAGCGCTGCCGCACCGGAAGGGTCTGCAGCAGGTTGACCGCGTTGGTGGTCACCGAGATGTGGCAGTCGCTTTCCCTTTCGTTCTGTATCAGTTCAAAAATGGTGTGGGGGTTGCGTTTTTTATAGCCGATGACCGCCTCGGTGATGATGGTGGAGGCTGCCAGCACATTCAGGCGCACTGTGTTTTCGGCCTGGCGCTTCATCTGCTCAATGTCCTCGGGCAGCTTTTCCAGCAGGGGAAAGATATGGTCCAGGCGGGCCTTTAACTGGCGTCCAAAGGCAGTGAGGTAGATGTTGCGCCCTTTTTTATAAAACAGCTCCATGCCCAGTTCGGCCTCCAGGGTTTTGATGGCCTTGGTCAGCGAGGGCTGAGCGATGTGTATTTCTTCGGCCGCGCGGGTAACATGCTGGTGCCTGGCGGTGATGTAAAAGTAATAAAGCCTGGTCTGGTCCACGGGCTCACCTCAATTCATATCTTACAGCTATCAATTACATGATAATTATATATTTTACATCATGCTTTGTCAAAGCTAAAATAGCAGACAAAAGGAGTTGATACCAATGGGTTCTGTATTCGAAAGCATCATGCTGGTCTGTTTTGGCCTTTCCTGGCCGATCTCGGTCTGGAAAAGCTGGACCTCCAAATCCACCAAAGGAAAAAGCATTATTTTTACCGCTGCCATCCTGGTGGGTTATCTGTTCGGCATCATGGGCAAAATTCTTAACAACAACATCAACTATGTCCTGGTGCTGTATCTGATCAATGTGATTTTTGTCACCATCGATTTTTGTCTTTACTTTGTGAACCGGCGGCACGAACAGCCTTTGGCCTGCCACTGAAGAAAGGACCGTGTTTTGCAATGAACGATGTATTGGAAAAAGTAAACCTCTACCGCACCATCAACGACATCACCCTTCAGGGCGAGGTGGTCATCTTCGGCGCCGACTTTATGGCCGATTTTCCCTTCTACGAACTTTCGCAGAAATATCTGTTCAGCGCCGCCCTGTATAACCGCAGCCTCCACGGCCTCACCCTGCCTTTGGCCGACCGGTACCTGAAGGAATGCGTGCTGGACATCCACCCCAACAAGGTCTTTTTTGCCCTGGGGGAAAACGACCTGGAGGACCCCAATGCCATGGAGCACTACCGCAAGCTGCTGCTGCGCACCCGCAAGGCTCTGCCCCGGGCCAGCCTTTACCTGCTGCCGGTGCCCGAAACCACCCCCGCCGCAAAGAAGTTCAACATTGAACTGCTGCGCCTTGGCACCGAGCTGGACCTGACCTGCCCCTCCCTGTGCTATGACACCAAGGCAAATCTTCCCCAGTACAGCAAAATTTTCAAAAAGCTCACCGTTTTGTTCCGCAGCGGCAACCTGGACCTCACCGAGGTTTTTGCCCTTGCAAACTAAGCCATTCCCCCTTCCCTTTGGAAATAGAATATAACGCAAAGGCCGGATGGACATCATGTCCATCCGGCCTTTGCATATGATAGGAGCAGAAAAATTCTTTTACTTGGCAGCCTGGATCTCGGCGATCTTCTTTTCCACCAGGGGCAGAATGGCGTTGAGGTCGCCAACGATGCCCACATCGGCTGCGTTGAAGATGGGTGCGGTCTCATCCTTGTTGATGGCAACGATCAGGTCGCTGTCTTCCATACCGGCAAGGTGCTGGATCTGGCCGGAGATGCCGCAGGCCATATACAGGTTGGGGCGAACGGTGGAACCGGTCTGGCCTACCTGACGGTCGGGGGTGGTCCAGCCCAGGTCAACACAGGCACGGCTGGAGGAGATGGTGCCGCCCAGCAGGTCGGCGATCTTTTCCAACTGGCCGAAGTTTTCGGCAGTGCCCATGCCGCGGCCGCCGGAGATCAGAACGTTGGCGTCCTGGATGTTCATGCGTTCGGGCTTGTTTTCCACAATTTCCAGAATTTCCACATTCTTGCAGGAAGCGGGAATTTCCAGTTCGAACTTTTCGATTTCACCCTTGGCGTCGGCGTTGGCGGCCAGGGCCTGCATAACACCGGGACGTACGGTGGCCATCTGGGGACGGAAGGCGGGGCAGATGATGGTGGCCATGATGTTGCCGCCAAAGGCGGGACGGGTCATCAGCAGGTTGCCGTTTTCTTCGTCAATGGCCAGGCCGGTGCAGTCGGCGGTCAGGCCGGTGTGTACGCGGGCCGAAACACGGGGGCCCAGATCACGGCCGATGGCGGTGGCGCCCAGCAGCAGAACCGAAGGCTTGTAGTTTTCGATCACCTTGGTCAGGGCGTAGGCGTAGGGTTCGGTCATGTAAACTTCCAGCATGGGGTCGTCCACAGAAATGACCTTGTCGGCGCCGTGCTGGATCAGAGTTTTGGCCATTTCGTCGTTGTTGTGGCCCAGCAGAACAGCGGTGAGGGTGGTGTTCATATCATTGGCAATGCCTTTGCCGCGGCCCAGCAGTTCCAGCGAAACGCTGGCAACCTTGTTGTCAACCTGCTGTGCAAAGACGAATACGCCCTTGTAATCATTGATATTCATTGCATATTCCCCTTTCCCTTACAGAATGAATTTCTCTTGCAGCTTGTCTACAATGATCTGAGCAGCCTCTTCGGCGGTGTCGGGCTTGTAGACGTTGCCGGCGGCCTTGGGGGCCTTGGTGAAGGACTTGAACACGTTGGTGGGGGAGCCCTTCAGGCCGATGACGGTGGTGTCAACAGGAACATCGTTGACGCCCCAAACCTTGGTGGCCAGTTCTTCGTTGCGGTAGGCGTCAAAGATGCGGCCGGGGGTCATGTAACGGGGAACATTCAGTTCGCTGAGGGCGGTGATCAGGCAGGGCAGCTTGCACTTGATGATGTGGTAGCGGTCCTCATACTTGCGCTTTACAATGATATGATCGCCTTCCAGCTTGATGTCCTCGGCATAGCTGATGTTGGGGATGCCCAGATGCTCGGCAATCTGGGGACCAACCTGTGCGGTGTCGCCGTCGATGGCCTGGCGGCCGGTGATGATCAGGTCATAGTCCAGCTTCTTCAGGGCAGAAGCGATGACGGTGGAGGTGGCCCAGGTGTCGGAGCCGCCGAATGCGCGGTCGGAAAGCAGAATGGCTTGGTCGGCGCCCATGGCAACGGCTTCCTTCAGGGCAGCGTCGGCCTGGGGGGGGCCCATGCTTACGACGGTAACCTTGGCACCGTACTGGTCTTTCAGACGCAGGGCGGCTTCCAGGCCGGCCTTGTCGTCGGGGTTGATGATGCTGGGAACGCCTTCACGGATCAGGGTACCGGTCTTGGGGTCCAGCTTAACTTCGGTGGTATCAGGCACCTGCTTGATGCATACTACAATATTCACAGATCTTACCTCCTTTGACTCACTTCAGCAGCTGGCCGGAAATGACCATACGCATTACTTCGCTGGTACCTTCGTAGATCTCGGTGATCTTGGCGTCACGCATCATGCGTTCTACGGGGTACTCTCTCATATAGCCGTAACCGCCCATCAACTGTACGGCGCGGTTGGTCACATAGGAAGCGGTTTCAGAGGCAAACAGCTTGGCCTGAGCGGCCTTGACCGAGATGGGCTGACCCTGGTCGTAGGCAACGGCGGCGCTGTAAACCAGCAGGCGGGCGGCCTGTACGCGGGTCTCCATATCAGCCAGGGTGAACTGGGTATTCTGCAGCTTGGAAAGGGGCTTGCCGAACTGCTTACGTTCCTTAACATAGGCGATCACGTTATCCAAAGCACCCTGTGCCAGACCCAGAGCCTGTGCGGCAATGCCGATACGGCCGCCGTCCAGGGCCTTCATGGCAATGCCGAAGCCCTTGCCTTCCTTGCCCAGCAGGTTTTCCTTAGGAATGCGAACGTTTTCAAAAATCAGTTCGCAGGCGGTGGAAGCGCGGATACCCATCTTCAGCTCGGGCTTGCCTACGCTGAAGCCGGGGGTGTTGGCGGGAACGATGAAGGCCGAAATGCCGCGGCTGCCCTGGCTCTTGTCGGTCATGGCAAAAATCACATAAACATCGGCCCAGCCGGAGTTGGTGATAAAGATCTTGGAGCCGTTGAGCACATATTCGTCGCCATCCAGCACGGCGCGGGTGCACTGGCCGGCGGCGTCGGTGCCGGCGGAGGGTTCGGTCAGGCCAAAGGCGCCCAGCCAGGTGCCGTCGCACAGGGGACGCAGGTACTTCTGCTTCTGTTCTTCGGTGCCGGCATTGTTCAGGGCGCCGCAGCACAGGGAAGTATGTACCGAAGCGATGATGGCGGTGGAGCCGCAAACACGGCCAAGCTGTTCCATCATCAGAACATAGGTCAGGTCGTCGCAGCCCTGGCCGCCGTATTCCTTCTTATAGGGAATGCCCAGGAAGCCCAGCTTCTTCATTTTTTCAACAGTTTCAACGGGAAAGCGCTCGGTCTCGTCGATCTCGTGGGCGAGGGGAGCAACTTCCTTGTCGGCGAATTCCCGGAACAGGTTCTGCGCCAACTGATGTTCCTTACTCAGTGTAAAGTTCATGTCCTTCTCTCCTTCTTGGGATGATACCCGGCCGGACCGGGAGTTTGTTCTTTATCGTAAAGCTTATTCGGGAACGTACATCATGGCCTTGCCCACCAGAACATCCTTGCCGTCCTGGTTGGTGCAGGTGGTGGAAAGTACAACACGCTTCTTTTCGGGGATGACTTCAATTACTTCGCAAACGGTGTCGATGGTATCGCCAAAACGAACGGGGGCAACAAAACGCATTTCCTGGCTCATATAGATGCAGCCGGGGCCGGGCAGCTTCATGCCCAAAACGGCAGAAACATAGCCGGCGGTGAACATGCCGTGAGCAATGCGGCTGCCAAACTGGCTGGCTTCGCCGTACAGCTTATCAACATGCATGGGGTTCTGGTCACCGGTGATGCCGGCGTAGGTGTATACGTCGCCTTCGGTAACGGTCTTGCGGATGCTGGCCTTATCGCCAACCTTGATTTCGCTCAACTTCATAATCTTTCGCTCCTTTTTTCATATTCAACCCAAATGCCTTATGGGCCCATTACAGTTGGATTGTATCACGATATTATTTAGAATTCAATATAATTTCGGGAAAATAATTCGAATTCTATAAATTTATTTGGCCGATATAGTTTTCCCTTGACTTTATTGCAAAAAAAACCTATGATAACAATGTATTATGCGCAAATTTGTGCGCGAAAAGAAAGGAGTGAGCCCCGTGAACCCCAAGCGTAAAAACATTGGCGCAAAAGTGCAGAAGCTTTCCCACCTGATGGTACAGCTGAAAAACCGCCGCATGGAGCACGTGGGGCTGACCCAGCAGCAGGCCAATGTCATCGACTACCTGTACAATCATCCCGACCGGGATATTTACCAGAAGGACATTGCCGCCCACCTGGCGCTTAAGAATTCTTCGGTAACAAGCCTGATCAACAACCTGGAAAAGAACGGCTTTTTGACCAAGGTGCCGGACGAAACCGACGCCCGCCACAAAAAGATCGTGCTGACCGACAAGGCCTGCAGCGAGCACCTGGTCTGCCTGGACTATGTACACGCCATTGAAGACCGCATGATGGACGGCATGAGCGACGAGGAGAAAAAGACCTTTAACGAGCTGCTGCGCCGCGCCATCAGCAATATTGCCGAGTAACCACAAGGGGAGAGGATGCTGTCCTCTCCCTTTTTCGCACTGCGCCTGACGGTGGGCAGAACGACACCCGGAACGCCCATGCAACTCTGTCCCGCGCAGCAAGACCCCACAATTATCCATTAACCCCAAGGAGTTTTTTATGATCGACAAGGAGTTTTTTGCCCGGTGTGCCGCCGAATACGGCTTTGACCTGACCGCCCAGCAGCTCGAGCAGTTTGACCTGTATGCCCGCCTGCTGGTGGAATGGAACGAAAAGATGAACCTGACCGCCATCACCCAGCCCCGCGACATCGTCATCAAGCACTTTTTGGACAGCATCCTGGCCCTGAAGGCGGTGGAACTGCCCCAGGGCGCCAGCCTGGTGGATGTGGGCAGCGGCGCCGGGTTCCCCTCGGTGCCCATGCTGATTTTGCGCCCCGACCTGAAGCTGACCCTGCTGGACAGCCTGAACAAGCGGCTGATCTTTTTGGAAGCGCTGCTGCAGGAACTGGGACTGGAAGCCACACGGCTCCACGCCCGGGCCGAAGAGGCGGGCAAGGGCGCCCAGCGCCAGCAGTTTGACTGCGCCACCGCCCGCGCCGTGGCTCAACTGAACAAGCTGTGCGAATACTGCCTGCCTTTGGTGAAGGAGGGGGGCACCTTCCTGGCTCTGAAGGGGGCCGACGCCCAGGCCGAAGCCGATGCCGCCGCCAAGGCCATCAAGCTGCTGGGGGGCAGCCTGCAGCAGGTGAAAAACTACACCCTGCCCGATGGGGACAAGCGTGCCCTGCTGGTCATCAAAAAAATTTCGCAAACTCCGCCAAAATACCCCCGTCCCTCGGCCCAGATTTCCAAAGCTCCCCTTTGATTTTGGGCTTTGCCGTCCCCTGCCGTCGAAGTGCGGCGATGGAAAATATTGGAATTTTATTCCGCCCTGTGTTATGCTGAACCTGTAAAAAGCCCGTGGACAAGCTCCGCGGCGTCAGGCAAGGCTGACCGGGGCCTTTTCTTTTGCCCCGGCGGAAAGGAGGCCGCTTCGATGGCATGGAACAACCGCAGACCCGAGGTGCTCAACCGTGTGGTGGCCCTTCCGGTGGAAAGCATCCGTCCCAACCCCAACCAACCCCGGCGGCAGTTTGACCCCGCCGGCATTGACGAGCTGGCCCGCAGCATTGCCGCCAATGGGCTGCTGCAGCCGGTCAGCGTCCGCCCCGCCGCAAAGGGCGAGTACGAGCTGATCTCGGGGGAACGGCGGCTGCTGGCCTATCAAAGTCTGGGGCAGCACACCATTCCGGCCATCGTGCTGGACCTGCCCACCCAGGATTCGGCCGTCCTGGCCCTGGTGGAAAACCTCCACCGGGCCGACCTTTCTTTTTGGGAGGAGGCCCAGGCCATCGCCGCCCTGATGGAAAACCTGCATCTGACCCAGCAGCAGGCGGCACGGCTGCTTTGCCGCAGCCAGCCCGCTGTGGCCAACAAACTGCGGCTGTTGCGCCTGCCCCCGGAGGCCTGCCAGATCTTGCAGCAGGCGGGGCTGACCGAACGCCACGCCCGGGCGCTGCTGGCCCTTTCTTCCCAGGAGGAGATGTGCGCCGCCGCCCGCCACATGGCCGAACGCCGCCTCAATGTGGCCCAGGCCGAGGCCTATGTGCAGCACCTGACCGCCAAACCCAAACGGGCCGCCGGGGCCACCTTTGTGGTGCGGGATGTGCGGCTTCTTTTCAACACCATCAACCAGGCGGTGGAGGTCATCCGCCAAAGCGGCTTCACGGTGGAGGCTCAGCAGACCGAGGACGAAGAATACATAAGCTATCTGGTGCGTGTGCCCCGCTCGGCCGCCCTGCGCAGCCGCAGCTCTGCCTGAAACATCCCATTCCTTTCCCTCTCACACAGTCCCGCTTTCTGTCCCGGCGCCCTGCAGGCCGGGGCAGGCGGCGGGCATCCCTTTCGCTTACCCCCACCCATTGGGGGCGAATATATCTTCCCATGCTGAATCCGCATTGGCCTTGCCGCAGGTTCCCGCCGGCAGGGCCTTTTGCGGCTGCGCCGCAAAACAATGGAGAATGGATAATGGAAAATTGATAATTGTGGTGTCCCGCGGCGCGGGACGGATTTGTATACGCCTTGTGGCTGTAATGTAGGGGCGGGGTAGCACGACCTTGTGGCAGGAGCAGAGCCCTCTCCCCTACAAAACAAAAACCGGAACGGTCTCCCGCTCCGGTTTTCATTTTACTTAAATTGATTGACTTTATCGACCGCTTTGTTGTAGTCGTCGATCATATCTTCCAGTTCTTCCAATTCTCTTGCGGCACGCTCATAGCTTTGATACGCCAAGTCTGCCTGACGCTGAGCTGCTTTATATTCTTTTTCAGCCTTGCTTTCGCAGCCAGTAAAAAGAATTGCCAGTGTGAAAAGAAACACACTGATTAATACAAGTTTTCTTTTCATTTGTTACATTCCTTTATTCGTCAATAACATAAATGTTTCCATCTTTATCAAAGTCTATACTT
>JAGAPB010000010.1 GCA_017847995.1 Oscillospiraceae bacterium | reverse complement strand
GCAGCGGCTTGCCGGTGGCCCCTGTGGGCAACCCCGGCATGGACGCCATCATGGCTGCCGCCCACCCCGAAGATACCCCCTACTTCTTCTTTGTATCCGATGCGGAGGGCGAATTCTACTACGCTGTCACCTTCGACGAACACATCTACAACGTTCGCCGCGCAGGCCTGCTGGGCGAGATCACTGGCATTGCCACCGAAGAGTAAACCCCACACAGCCCTCCCGGCAGGGAGGGCTGTTCATCTATGACCCCAAAGGAGGGGCGATATGTCTGAAATTTTGAGAAAACCCGAGGTGCTGGCTCCTGCCGGAGACATGGAGCGGCTGAAGGCAGCCCTGCTTTACGGCGCCGATGCCGTTTATCTTGCCGCCCAACAGTTTGGCATGCGCACCGCCCCTTCCAATTTTTCACCGGAAGAACTGAAGGAAGGGGTAGCCCTGGCCCACGCCCAGGGGGCAAGGGTCTACCTCACCTGCAACACCACCCCCCGCAACCATGAGGTCAGCCAATTGGCCGATTTTCTGCGCCAGGTGGCCGCAGCCGGTGTGGATGCCCTTATTGTAGCCGATCCCGGTGTGCTGATGACCGCCAAACAGGTCGTTCCCCAGATGGAGCTTCATGCCTCTACCCAGGTGGGCGTTACCAACTATCTTTCAGCCCAAAGCCTTTATCAGATGGGGGTCAAGCGCGTGGTGCTGGCCCGGGAGCTTTCGCTGGAAGAGATCGCCGAAATAAGAGCCAATACCCCCGCCGACCTGGAACTGGAGGCCTTTGTTCATGGCGCTATGTGTATGTCGGTTTCGGGCCGCTGCCTGCTCAGCCAGTATATGGCCGGGCGTGATGCCAACCGGGGCGCCTGTGCCCAACCCTGCCGCTGGAGCTACCGCATGGAAGAAGAACGCCGCCCCGGCGAATACTACACCATCGGCCAGGATGAACACGGCAGCTATATTCTGAACGCCAACGACATGTGCCTGATCGAGCATCTGGATAAGCTGTGGAAGGCGGGAATCACCTCCTTCAAAATAGAAGGCCGTGCCAAATCGGCCTACTACACCGCGGTTGTCACCAATGCCTACCGCTGTGCCACCGATCTTCTGCTGGCCGACCCCGACAACTACATCCTGCCCGACCACATCCGCGAGGAAGTGCTGAAGGTGAGCCACCGTCACTACGACACCGGTTTCTATTTTGGCATGCCTTCCCAGCATCCCTGGGATAACAGCTATGTGCGGGAGTGGGACGTGGTGGCTGTGGTGCAGGGCTGGCAGGACGGCAAGCTTCTGCTCAGTCAGCGCAACCGCTTCTGGAAGGGAGACGAGCTGGAAGCTCTGGTGCCCCGCCAGGGCTACGTAAAGGTGCCTGTAAGCGCTTTGTGGGACGAAAACGGAAACCTGACCGACTGTGCCAATCGTGCCGTTATGGACTGTTCCATCCCTTTTGAGGAGGCTTTACCTGTCGGCACCATGCTCCGCCGCAGAGTGGACGAAAAGTAAGAACGGAGGAATGGGCGTGAAGTTCAAAAATCCGCTGTTTGTGGTCAGCGATATGGATCGTTCGCTGCAGTTTTACCAAACCGTTCTGGGGCTGCGTGTTACTGCCGATTTTGGCGCCAACAAAACCCTTACCGGCGGCATCTGCCTGCAAACAGCCCAAAGCTGGCCTACCCTGATCGGAGAAGCTGGAAAAGCGGTGGCCTTTGGTGGCCGGGACGCCGAACTCTATTTTGAAGAGGATGACCTTGACGGATTTTTGGCAAAGATAGAGACAATGGAGGGAATCGAATATGTCCATCCATTGATAGAGCACCGCTGGGGGCAGCGGGCCATCCGCATCTATGACCCCGACCGCCACATCATCGAGGTGGGGGAAAGCTTGCGGATGCCCATGCTGCGCTTTGCCGCCCAGGGAATGAGTTCCGAGCAGATTGCAGCCCGCATGGAAGTGCCCCTTTCCCTTGTGGAAAGACTGATGAAATAACAAAAAAGCACCGAACTCTTTGGCGGAGTCCGGTGCTTTTTTATGCTTCTTCAAACAGTTCCGGGGGATAGGAATATTCCTTCCCGTTTTCGCCCACCACGGCGCACCAACCGTCCTTCAGCAGGCGGGCCGAATAGATCTTGCCGCAAACAAGGTCGGGGTCATCCTCGCAGATGCACCGCATCAGAATGCCGTCAGCCGGCTTTTTGGCAGGCTGGCCCACCGGGCACACCGCCATGCAAACACCGCACACGGCGCCCCGGCCAATGTGCTGGTAGGCACGCTTCATGTGCTCCGAGCAGGCCGCGGGGTCGATGCGCAGTTCTCTGGCAGCATCATTTTGGGGCAGGTCATTCCCGGTCAGAGCCTGGGCCGGGCAAGCGGCCACGCAGGCATTGCAGCCGGTGCAGGGGTTTTCGCATTGGGGCAGCTCCAGCCCGGGCAGGGGACAGTCGGTGAACAAGGTTCCCAGCCGAACCCTTGGCCCCCACAGGCGGTGGAGGAACAGGTTGCTGCGGCCCATCCCGCCCAAACCGGCGCGGCAGGCGGCCTTTTTGTGGCTGTACAGCCCCTCGTAATATTTGCCGGGGGTATTGATGCTTTGGCTTGCGCCCACCGGCAGATAGTTCCAACCGTTTTGCTGCAGCAGCATTCCGGCGGCCAGCACCGCCTGGTCGAGGAAGGCATTCACCGTGCGGTAGTGGTGGAAATAGCTGTGGGTGGGCTGTCCCTCAATGCCCTCCACCACGGCGTCGGAAAGCCGCACCACCAGGCTCAGGCTGTATTTCATCCCGGCGGGGGCATCGCTGTCGGCCGGGGCGGCGGCAATTTCGGCCACGCCCAGGTTGGCAAGGCGGCTGTGCAGTTGTTCTTCCATTGTCATGGGTCATACCTCCCCAAAAAGAAAGGGCGCTGGAACATTCCAACGCCCTGGTATTTTGTGTTTAGAATTCGGCAGTGCCGGTGGTGCGGGGGAAGGGCAGTACGTCACGGATGTTGGAAATACCGGTGATGTACATGATCAGGCGTTCAAAGCCCAGGCCGTAGCCGGCGTGGGGAACACCGCCGTAGCGGCGCAGATCCAGATACCAGCTATAATCCTCTTCCTTCAAGCCCAGTTCGGCCATGCGGGCGGTCAGAACGTCCAGACGTTCTTCACGCTGGCTGCCGCCGATGATCTCGCCAACGCCGGGAACCAGCAGGTCCATGGCGGCAACGGTCTTGCCGTCGTCGTTCAAACGCATATAGAAAGCCTTGATCTCCTTGGGATAGTCGGTAACAAATACAGGCTTCTTGAAGATCTTTTCGGTCAGGTAACGTTCGTGCTCGGTCTGCAGGTCACAGCCCCAGAATACCTTGTAGTCAAATTCTTCCTGGTGTTCTTCCAGCAGCTTAACAGCTTCGGTGTAGGTTACGTGACCAAAGTCAGATTCGATCAGAAAGTTCAGACGTTCGATCAGTTCCTTGTCATAGAAGTCGTTAAAGAACTGCATTTCGCGGGGGCAGTTTTCCAGAACGTACTTCAGCACGAACTTGATCATATCGGCGGCCAGCTTCATATCGTCGGCCAGGTCGGCGAAAGCGATTTCGGGTTCAATCATCCAGAACTCGGCGGCGTGGCGTGCGGTGTTGGAGTTTTCAGCACGGAAGGTGGGGCCAAAGGTGTAAACGTTGGAGAAAGCCATAGCCATGCATTCGGCCTCCAACTGGCCCGAAACGGTCAGGTTGGTCTCCTTGGCAAAAAAGTCCTGGCTGAAGTCCACCTTGCCGTCTTCGGTCATGGGGGGCTGGGCGGCATCCAGGGTGGTCACACGGAACATTTCGCCCGCGCCTTCGGCATCACTGCCGGTGATGATGGGAGTGTGGGCGTAAACAAAGCCGCGGTCATTGAAGAACTTGTGGATGGCGTAAGCGGCAACCGAACGAACACGGAAGGCTGCGCCAAAGGTGTTGGTGCGGGGACGCAGATGGGCGATGCTGCGCAGATATTCCAGCGAATGACGCTTTTTCTGCAGGGGATAATCGGGGGTGGAAGCACCCACAACGGTAACTTCGGCAGCGTGTACTTCAAAGGGCTGCTTTGCGTTGGGGGTCAGAACCAGGTCGCCCTTGACCATCAGGGCGCAGCCAACGTTCTGCTTTACAATTTCCTTGAAGTTTTCCACCTTACCGTCTTCCATAACCACCTGCAGGTTCTGGAAGCAGGTGCCGTCGTTCAGTTCGATGAAACCAAGGGTTTTGGAATTGCGGATGGTGCGAGCCCAACCGCAAACAGTAATTTCAGAATGAATGTAGTTGGTGACCTCGCGGAAAAGATCCCGGATTTGCGTTCTTTGCATAATGGCCTCCTGAATATTCGGTGCCCGGCAGGACACCTCAATAATAACAGATTTATTATAGTATAAACCTGTTTGTTTATCAACTCAAAATTCTCCTTTTCTTAGAGAATAAGAGGGAAATAGGCCGTAAGGATTTACAGTATGTTCATTACTTTGGGGTGTTGGTTTTAAGAAAAATGTGGTATTATGAAAAAATTACCGCAGACATGGTTTTTGTTTAATTATGCTGAGGAGAAGGAGGGGGAAGATTGGAATCCAATAATACGAGTACAGAAAAGGATCTTGACCAGCCTCAAGGGAATCATCACGCCTATCTCCATATTGGTATGCGCAAGTGGAAAAGTATCCTTGCCATTTTCATTGGGTTTTGCCTTTGGCAGCTCCTGCGTCTTTTCATTCCCGGTTTGGAGGTTCATCCACTTTTTATTTACCTGTATGGGATGATCGAAATTCGCGAAACATCCTCCAAAACCGTGGATTATGGCAAAAAGCGCATCAAGGCAACCCTTATTGCCATCGGCATTGGGATCCCAGTGATGCTGTTTGTCGACTGGATCAAACCATTGCTGATCGAACGCTGGATGCATACAGCGGCAGAGCTCGTCATTTTGCTTGTAGGTTCTTTGTTGGTGCTTTGTGTTGCCGAATGGGCCGAGTGCCGTGTTTATTGCGGTCTGGCAACCGTTATTTTTATCATCCTTATGCTCTCTCATTTTGAAAGTGCCCAGTACCTTTATTCTGTTATGAGGGCGTTCCAGACCATTATTGGTGTTGTTGTCGCCTGGTTTGTCAATGTCGTTTTGCTGCCCTATCCGCCCAGGCCAGGTTCCCTCAGCGAAAAGATCACAGTCTGGTTTGCAAAAAGAAAAGGCACGGAGAACCCGGAAAACGGTCAAGAAATGGTGCCGTAAGACGCGGCAAATGCCGCCAACAGCCCACCGGGCTGTTGATTTAAATTATCGAATCCCAGCCTTAGGCAAAAAATAACCACCCCTGTTGGGGTGGTTATTTTTTGACTGAACCGAACGATTTCGTAGTTCAGGCTTTCTGTTGCGCAAAGGAAGAGGATGTGTGTAGGAGAAACCATTTGCGGGTTTCTCCTTCGCGTTGAGCCAAGCGGATAACCCGCCCGCAGGCGGCGGTTGGTGCGGGTAACAGGACTTGAACCTGCACGCCGAAAGACCCCAGATCCTTAGGGGTATGTCACCTCAGTGAAGAATTTGAAATCAGACCTGATACAACAAGAGTTAATGTTTATTGGAGCCAAAGACTTCATTTAACATATCGTTTACTTCTTTGTCGGTGGAAAAAGTGTCAACATCATACTTCTCCAAATAACTATATGGAATAATCATATCCGATGGATACTTATAGGCCGCGAATTTACGAGCAATTACATATTCACAGGCAATTAATACGGTTGTGATAAGTACTGTGAGCACTACAGCGACAATCGGAATAAATGTTTCTTTGGCGAAATATGCAGATAGATAGCCTATGATTAGGTCAACAAATGCCAATGCGTTCACATATACTTCGCTTGTTATTGATTGAAGCTTTTCCTTTTTTAGTACGCAGTTGTCTTCATCATCGCGTTTAACGGTATTACTTCCTGGAAAGTATTTTCGTACAATTTGTTCTTTACTTGTTCCTTTTAGACACCATAACAACAGAATCACGGCACCAGACAGCTGTAAAGATATAGAAACAACTTGGATCATCTGTCCCTCCAAATTATATTAGGAGAAATGTATCCCCAAGACTTCCCGATGCGTACCTTCTGAATTTTGCCCTCTTCTGCAATCTTCGCGAGAACACGGTTCGCTGTAGCCGCAGACACACCCAATATTCCCCGCACATCTGCATTGGTAATCGTCCCGTTCTTTTTCAGGAAGCATTCGATCTGATACCGGCGCTGTTCCTCGGTACTCATGTTTTCCAGTTCTCCGGTCTGTACAGCTTCTATTAAAGCTTCCTTGATAGCTGATAGCATAAATTCAATAAACACAGTGGACTCAGCTTCGTTATTGGAACGATTGATAGCCTGATAGTATTCATCCTGTCGGTCATGAATGATGGACTCCACCGGAAGCCAGGCAAATATCGGCTTCCACTGTGTCAGCAGCAAGGTATGCCATAGGCGGCCGATACGCCCGTTTCCGTCCGCAAAAGGATGTATCAGCTCCAGTTCATAGTGAAATACACAGCTTTTGATGAGCATATGAAAATCGCTGTCACGCACCCAATTCAAAAGCTCTGTTACCAATCCCGGTACATAATCTGGCAGAGTTCCGAAATGCAGAATATTCCCCTGCTTGTCCACAACCCCTACAGGACGTGAACGGAAACAGCCGGCCTCTTCTACCAGACCTCTGGTCATAATGCCATGGGCAGTCAATAAATCATCCACGGAATACGGGTCGAGCGACTCCATCATTTCATAAATCTCATAGGCGTTTTTGACCTCTGCGATATCTTTCGGCGGCGCAATGACCCGCTTGCCTTGGAGAACTGCGGTGACCTGATCCAAACTCAAGGTATTCTGTTCAATCGCCAGCGAGGAATAGATGGTGCGGATTCGGTTGGTACGCCGCAGCGTGGGATTTGCAGACAATCCTAAAGATGCATTCACATGACCAACCAGTTCGGCAATTTCTGCAATTATATCAAGAATCGTATTTGTGATTTCAAATGGTGGTTTTTTATTGCGCATACCATATCACCTCGTCTATATTATAACGGTTCATCGCTCATTTTACAACATATTTTGATAGATGAAATGAGAGATGAATATTTTTCTCATAAAACTCGACTCAAGTTTACCGTACAATTATACATATTTCCATATGTCTCCACTATAAAAGAAATAGAAATATAAAAGAAAACATTATAAGTTAACGCTATAAACAACAGCGGAGCTAAAGGCGTGGACGAATAAAGACATGTTGTGAACCCAGGGGGACACAGCAAATTGATACGGATACTATTAAACAGCCGCAAGAATTCTTTTTGCGACTGTTTGTACGACAGATTCTTTTTGCATAGCCGTTTGTGGTACCTTCCGGTTCAATATAAAACCGTGCAGTACTTTGTGTAAAGACCGTCGTCGTCAAAAATCCCCCTGTTAAGGCAGAGCCTTGAACAGGGGGATTCTTCGGTTCGGGCTTAAACCGTAAACAGGTTGTGACGGTTGATGATCTGGGCCGCGGCGTGGCGGCTGTGAACCTCCAGCTTGCGGTAGATCTTTTTGGTGTAGTCGTTTACGGTGTGTTCCGAAATGTACATGATACCGGCGATTTCCTTATTGCTGTAGCCGCCGCCGATGAGGTTCAGCACCTCCAGCTCACGCACGGTCAGCTGCTGCAGCAGGGGGTCGGCCTGCTCGGCTTCCTTGAATTCATACAGCTGAGTATCGGAAATTTCCGTATCCTTCTGCTGCGGTTTTTTCGGAATAAGGGGCTTCTTTTCCTGAAAAATATGGACCACAAAGGGAGCCAGATGCCAATAGATGACGATCCCTACCACCGTGATGGCCAGATAGGCCAGATTGAGCATATCGGGTGCACTGCGGAAGGCTTCCACCAAGCCGCTTTGCACCAAAACGGTAAGCAGTGCCATGCCTATAATGCCGGGGGCTATGAACTTCGAGGGATAGCTCTTGATCATGGTCATGCCGAAAAGAGGCATCATCTGGCAAGGAACGAAACCGAAACCGATCAGCACACAGGCAGGATAGGCCAGCGAAGGGACAAAGGCAGAGATATAAAGGAAGAGAAATCCTACCACCGAAAGGCCCATAAACACCGAGACTACATGAAGAGGATGAATGTTGGCCTTGCGGTATAGCAGATACAGAACAAGTGCAGCTACTGCGTCGGCAAAATAGGCCAGGAATATGCCGTTGGGTACCTCTGCCGCTGCAGTGGGTCCGCCCAGTGTCATCATGTTGGCCACAAAAGAGTAGAGAAATATCCCCGCAAACAGCTTGAGGGGGCAGCGCAGGTCGTCACCCTTGCGTGCATAGCGGGGCAGCGCCTCCTTTTGGGCAGGCAGGCGGAAGAAAAACACCAGCATCATCACCAGCATCACCAAAGTGGATGCGCGGAAAACAGGGAAGGAAACGGGGAACAGGTCGTTCTGCACCACCGCAATAATGACCAGCGCCACGCCGTAGGCCACCGTCAGGTGATTGATGGTGCTTTTTTCGCTGAACAGGTTGGAGATGATGAAGGTTTCAAATCCGATCATAAAGCAGCAGCAGAAGGTCTGCAGGTACAGTAGCAGGGTAAGCACTTCGGCCGAAAGGGGCAGAAACAGCCCGAGGACCGAAACAAGCGTTGCCACGGTGGTGATGCGTGCCGACCGGACCACCAGCTGAGGAAGAAAGATCAGCAGCAGGATGGACAGAACGTAGCCGACGGCGATCAGCATGGTGACGTTATCCATGTTGATGGGCAGCGGCGTGCGTCCGTCCAGCACCAGCGAAGGACCCATAAAATAGATGAAGCCCATCTGCCAGGCATTAAACATCGAAAAACAAACCAGCAGCCACAGCGGCAGTTCGATGCGTTTTTTCTGATTTTCCTGAAGGATGGAATATCCCATATTGCTCCCCCTTTGGGATACAGACCCCCTGATTTAAGGGTGGTACCCACTAAATTGGGTAGTTTTTCTAAAACCCCTTGAATAAGGGATAGTAAAACTACCCTCTTTTTTCTACAATTATTTTAACAAAAACAGTCCACATCTTCAATAAAAGAAGATACCTGTCATAAAAACCACCCTTTATGGTGGTAACCCTACCCAACAGGGAAGCGTTCCCTTGCGACCCTTATCGAAGCCGAAACGGAGGTGAGCTGATGAGCAACCCAAAAACCGAGCACCACTCCACTTTTTTCGACTACATGAAGCTGGCCAAACAGGAACTGAACGTTCTGCTGGAAACCCATCCGGAGCTGGCCGATCTTTCCCGCAGAGAACTGGAAGTGATCGACCTGCTTCTGACCGACAAAACGCTTTCCGAAATTGCGGAAGAGCTTTTTGTTTCCTATTCTTCCGTACACTTCCATTGCAAAAACATCTACCGAAAGCTGCATCTTTCCAGCCGCAGGCAGCTGCTGATCACCTATAAAGACCTTTATGAATAAAGAAAGGAGTTTTGCACATGGCATTTTTCGATAAACTGAATCAGGTGGCCAAGAACATTGGCGACAAAGCCAGCGACACCGTGGAAACCACCAAGCTTAATTCCAAAATCAAATCCGAACGGCAGGCTGCAGCCGAACTGCTGGAAAAGATCGGCGAATACTATTATAACCTTTATGCGGCCGGCGGCGAAGTGGCACCCGAGGTGCTGGAGCTTTGCCAGACCGCCAAGGGTCACTACGACAACATTCAGAACGCCCAGAACGAGATCGAGCGTATCAAGGCTGAAAACGAAGCTCCTGCCGCACCCGCTGCTCCTGCTGCTCCCGCAGCCCCTGCCAGCGGCATAGGCTGCCCCGCCTGCGGCACCG
>JAGAPB010000125.1 GCA_017847995.1 Oscillospiraceae bacterium | reverse complement strand
TTCCGATCTCACCGGCAACCTGGACCGGGAAGCCGGGCAGGAGGTGATGGCCCTGTTGGGCGGCCTTTGGCGGCAGGGAAAAACCATTCTGCTGATCACCCACGACCCTGAAGTTGCGTCAGCGGCTCCCCGGCGCATCACCATCGAAAACGGACAGATTTTGTATTAGGAAAACATTTCCAGCGAAAAATTTCTTGAAAAATTTTTGAAAAAACTTGTTGACAAACCCCGAAACGCATGCTATACTAACGAAGTCGCATGCGGATGTGGCGGAATTGGCAGACGCGCTAGATTCAGGTTCTAGTGAGGTTAAATTCGTGCAGGTTCAAGTCCTGTCATCCGCACCAAATAAGAGGCATACCCAAGAGGGTGTGCCTCTTATTTTTTACAATTACAGGACTTGAACCTTTTATGCAGTATTTTGAATCGTAATTTTTTAAGATCAAGTTTTTATTGACGCAGCAAGGTTTATTTGGTATAATTACAAAGCTATCCGCCCAAGGGGTGGAAATATTGATGTGCGGCAGTGCTGGAACAGGCAGACAGGCACGTTTGAGGGGCGTGTGTCTTTGACGTACGGGTTCAAGTCCCGTTTGCCGCACCAGAAAAAAGGAAGTACCCAAGAGGGCGCTTCCTTTTTTCTTTTTATCGGAATGGTTTTTAACGATGGGGAAAACCTAAACCTGTGAAATGCTGCGCCAAGATTAACAAGGGGTAAAACCCAAACTTGTCAAGGGCGTTTTTTGCATTATACAGAAAGTAACCGGTTGAAAGGGCTTGTGAAAAATCCAGGGGTTTTCAACAGGTTTTAAAAGTTGTTTTACGGTTTTATCGTGGTTTTTCAGGCCAAGAACAGATTTTCGGTGGAAAACCCCGTTGAAAGTGTTAAATACCAAGGGTATATCCGGCTCCGGAATGTTGAAAAGCGTTGAAAAAGTTTGTGAAAAATACCCAATAGGTTTGGACGCAAAAAAGGGGAAAGAATGTGACTTCCCTTAAAGGTCGTAATGATGTATAATACCAGTGAATCTACAAAAAGTTGCCCCGCCCTGCGGGATATATAAAGGAGAAAGAAAATGGCAGCACAGCGCGTGCGGCGCCGCAGACGCCGCAATAACGGTAATATTATCGTGGTAATCGTTCTGCTTCTCATCATCGCCCTTATTTCTTTTTTGGGCGCTACCATATGGCAGAATCTTTCGGAAAAGGAAGAAGAACCCACCCAACAGTCCTCGTTGAGCGAGGTGGAGAGTCCGGCCGAAGAAGAGCCTTCTTCACAAAGCGAAGCTCCTTCTGAGGTCGAAGAACCTGCCGAAGAACCGGCAGACCCCGAAAATCCCGATTCTCCCTACGAGGACCTGGCCGATGTGGTGGTTCCCAAGGGGGACTGGGTCAAGTCGGAATACTTTGACGACGCCATGTTTGTGGGTGACTCCATCACCTACGGCATACAGGTTTACAACACCATGACCAACGCCACCGTGATTGCCCACACCGGCATCAACCCCCAGACCATCCTCAACAAGGCGGTCATCCAGCAGGATGGCGAGACGCTTACCATTTTGCAGGCAATGGGCCAGCACGATCCCGGTAAGATCTACATCATGCTGGGCGCCAACGGCGTGGCCTTCCTGGAAGAGGAGGACATGATGGGCTTCTACGGCGAGTTTATCGACTCGGTACAGCAGCAGCACCCCGATGCCCTGGTCTATGTTCAGTCCATCCTGCCGGTAACGGCCGAAAAGAGCGAAGACGAACGGTATTCCAACGACCGCATCGACCAATACAACATCAGCCTGATGAACCTGTGTAAGGAAAAAGGCGTCTATTACCTCAATGTTGCCGAAGCCTTCAAGGACGAAAACGGCAACCTGCCCACCGAAGCCAGCCCCAAGGATGGCATGCACTTCGGTTCCACCTATTATATGAAATGGTTTGACTACCTTAAGTGTCACGCAATCACCCCGGACGATGCTTCGTCTGAAAACTGAAACGGAGGATAAGGAACCATGAAACTGTTTAAGAATGTGATGATCGTACTGTTTGCTGTTGTGCTGCTGTGCGCCTGCGGCGGTGGCAGCGAGCCCGCCGAACTGCCCGCCCCCGACGTTGCCAAGCTGGCCGACGATATGTTTGCCGCGGCCACCCTGGAAGATGAGCTGATGTCCATCGATGCCGACATCATGGGCAACCTGTATGAATATGATGAAGAGTGCATTGCCGCGGCCGCCGTTTACACCAGCAGCACCATGAGCACCCCCGAAGAAATTGCCGTCTTTAAGGCAGCCGACGAGGCTTCGGTGGAATATGTGGAGGAAATGGTCAAGCTGCGCCTGCAGAACCTGCAGTTCTCCTACGAAGACTACCAGCCCCTGGAAATGCCCAAAATTGAAAATGCCGTGATTGAAACCAAGGGCCTGTACACCGCCTTTATCGTATGCGGCGACCCCGCACCCGTGCAGGAAGTTTTTGAAAAGGCATTTGAATAAGGTCTTCCTTTTCCGGAAAAGGAGCTGTGTTTTATGACAGCCGAATGCGCTGCAATTATAGTTATCATACTGCTGACCGCCGGGGTGATGGCCCGCGGGGGCAAGGGTGCCCTGGGGCTGGCTGTTTTGCCCATGGCGCTCACTCCGGCCTTTTACCTCATCAGCAACTTTGCCGCCAACACCATCAACCGCTGGCAGGAGCCGGACATCTATCTGGTCACCCGCGCCGCCATTGTGGTGCTTGGCTCACTGCTGGCCTGCCTGATCATGGGCTTTTTTGCCAGCAAGCTCCGCAGCAAAACTGCCCGCAAGGTTTACTTTGTTCTGTGCGGCGGCTTCAACCTGGCCCTTACGGTCATCATTCTGGTCAAAATCCTGCCCTGGGCCTAAAATACGACGCAAATGCAAAAAGGCACCGTCATAGACGGTGCCTTTTTTTATCCTACATAATCTCTTTCAACGGGAGAAACCACAGGTTTTCCGTCCTTGCCCAGCAGGGGAGTCAGCCCACTGGCATATCCGCTGGTGTGAAACAGATAGTTCACTCCGGTTTCCTTGTCTACCCATATTTCGGTGACGGTCAAGCCACCCTGGGAATATACCTTTTCAAATCGTTTGTCCTTGGCCATAGGGGTACCTCCTGTTACTTGCGGTTGTTTCGTTCCAAAAGGATCACAGCCTCCACATTGGCGGTGCGGGGGAACATATCCACGGCCCGGGCCTGGGTGGCCTTGTAGCCCCGCTGGGCAAACAGCTCCACATCCCGGGCGGCGGTGGCGCTGTTGCAGCTTACCATCACCACACGCTGGGGCGCCATGGCGCAGATGGCCTCGATGGTGTCCAGGCTGCAGCCTTTGCGGGGTGGGTCCACCAGCACCACGTCGGGCTTCAGGCCTTCTTCGGCCAGCTTTGCGGCGGCCTGGCCTGCGTCGGCACACAAAAAGCGGGCGTTGGTCACACCGTTTGCGGCGGCGTTGGTTTTGGCGTTTTCCACCGCCTGGGGAATGATCTCCACCCCGATCAGCTCCCGTACCTTGCCGGCCATGGAAAGGCCGATGGTGCCGGCCCCGCAGTAAAGGTCCAGCAGCAGTTCCTTACCGGTAAGGCCGGCCATGCGGGCGGCTTCGGCATAAAGAAGCTGGGCACCCCGGCGGTTCACCTGGTAGAAGGAGAGGGGAGAAATATCCAGCTTGACGCCACACAGTACGTCACTGATGACCCCGCTGCCCCAAAGCAGTTTGGTCTCCTTGCCCATGATAACATTGGTGACGGCGTCGTTGCGGTTGAGCAAAACCCCCGAAACATTGGGGCAGGCTGCCCGTACCTTTTCCACCAGCAGCCCGGTATGGGGCAGGGCAAAGTCGGTGACGACCAGCACCACCATAACCTGTCCGGTCTCTTCAGCCTTGCGCAAAAAAATGTGGCGAACAAGCCCTTTGTGGCTGATTTCATCATAGGGTTTAATAAAACAACTGTTGATGTAATCTAAAACTGCGGCGGTGATGGCGGCAAATTCCACCGGCTGCAGCAGGCAGTCGGCACAGGGCAGAACACGATGGCTGCGGGGGGCGTAAAAGCCCGAAACGGCCTTGCCGTTTTCTCCCATCGCCACAGGTATCAGCGCCTTGTTGCGGTAGCGGTCGGCGTTGGGCGAGGGGATGATGGGCAGCATGGAAGGCTCGCATTTGCCGATGCGGCGCAGGTCCTGGCGCACCCAGTCTTGCTTGAGCTCCAGTTCGGCCTGATAGCTGAGCTGGCGCAGCGAGCACCCGCCGCATTTGCCAAACACCGGGCAGTCCGGCTCCACCCGCAGGTTGGAGGGCCGGGTAAAGCGGTCCACAATGGCATAGGCGTAGCTTTTGTTGACCTTTACCACCTTGGCCATCAGCTGGTCGCCGGGCACGGTGTAGGGCACAAAAACCGCCATGCCGTCGCAGCGGCCAATGCCGTTGCCCTCGCTGGTGATGCCGCTGATGGAAAGGGAAATGATTTGATTTTTGTGAAGAGCCATAGCCGCAGTCTCCTTTGCTTTCTCTGACACAAAATTATAGCATAATCCGGCCCGCAAGCCAAGATTGCGCCGCACATTGCGGTATGATATAATAAGTTTATCCCAATGAAGGAAGGAGTTCCTTGTGATGAAACCTTTGCTTGTGTTACTGTTAGCTTTGTGTCTGATTCTGGCGGGCTGCGGCCAAACAGCGCCCGAAGTGGATGCGCCGGAATCTTCTGTACCCGAAAGTTCTTCTGCCTCCGCGGAAGAAATGACCGTAGAAAAGGTGAAGGAACTGTTTTTGCAGAAGGCCGATGCGAGCTGGACGGTGCAGGACTGCGTTTTGGCCGATGATGGCGCCTACGATTTGGTGGGTGTGGTGCAGTACTCCCAGGGGGATGAGTTTACTCACTTCGCCTTTGTACAGGCCGATGGCCTGTGGCAAACGGTGGGCATTGGCGCCGTTCCCTCAGGAGAAAGCGGCTTGGAGTATTTGGGAAACGCCACGGTGGGCGTGACCCTCTTTAACGCTGAGAAGGGAGTATCCTCCTACACCACCATCGAGTATTCCAACGATGGGGAAGGCAATGTTCATTTTGTTGCCTCGGATGAGGCAATTGAATAAGCATTTGAGGACAGTCTAAGGGCTGTCCTTTTTTGTTGTGATTTTTCGTCAAATATGGTAACATTATCTATTAGATTTATCCCCATGAAAGTGAGTTTATTGTTATGCTGGTTTCGTTGGAAAATGCGGCCAAGTCCTTTGGCGCGGAAGAGATCTTTTTTGGCGTCACCGCCTCGGTGGAGCCGGGCGACCGCATTGGCCTGATCGGCGCCAACGGCGC
>JAGAPB010000124.1 GCA_017847995.1 Oscillospiraceae bacterium | reverse complement strand
CTTCTGGGCGGCGGTCATGTTTTCTTTGCTGAGGAAGGCGGGCCGGGCGGCGCAGAACAAGTCCTCCCCTCCTGGTGGGAAAGCTGAGAAACCGAGAACTTGGAGGGTGTTACCACCGACGCGGCATGGGGGTATACGAAGGAACAATTCTCCTCAAACCGCCGGAGCAGCGCCTGGTCGGCAGGGGCAAAGCCAAAGGCTGCCTCGCCGTCCTCCACCTTGGGCTGGTCGCCCGCCTTGGCAAAAATGACCCTGAAGCAGTTATCGTCCCGGGCAAGCTCTTCGCAGTAAGCACCGCCCAGGGCGGCAAGTTCCCGCCCCGCCGGGTGGAAGATCAGTGCGGTTGCGATCCAGTCGAAGTAGGATTTGCCGCCGCGCACCACCAAAGAAGGCAGAGCGTTGTTGACCAAAGGCCCGGTCAGGCGCGAAAGGGTCCTTACCGGGTCGTTCAGGGCGGCAAACAGCACCAGCTTTTCGCAGGCGCGGGTCAGCGCAACATATAGGATACGCATTTCTTCCGAAAGCATTTCCCGTTCGGCCTCCAGGCGCACGGCCTCCAGAGGAACGGTGGTGTACTGGATCAGTTTTTCGGTATCACGGCGTTTGCAGACAAAGCCCAGTTCCGAATGAACCTGAGTGCTGCTGTTCAGGTCGGTCCGGTTGAACTGGTGCTCCAGGTCACAAAGCAGAACGACAGGATACTCCAGGCCCTTGGAGCTGTGGATGCTGCAGATGGTGACAGCACCAGCCGAAGGCGCCGCCGCAGGGGCAAGGTCCTTCTCCTGTTCCAGCAAACGGCTGGTAAGGTTCAAAAAACCGGAAATGCCGCTGTATCCCCTGCTGCCGTATTCCCGGGCATAGTCGGCCAGAAGGCGCAGATTGTTGCGGCGCAGTTTCCCTTCCGGCATAACACGTGCCACCCGCAGAAAACCTGTTTCTTCATACAAACGCAGGATAACACGGTCGGCACTTTCCCAGGCGGCGTGGCGGCGCAGCTTTTCCAGCACCTCCAAAAAGTGCAGGCAGTTTTGGTCTCCGGCCTCGGCCGCCTTCTGCACTGCGTAATAAAAAGGTCCATTGGGGCGGAACAGGCGGATACGGGCCATGTCATCCGAACTCATACCAAAGATGGGCGAGGTCATGGCCTCTACCATAGGCATATCCAGCAGAGGGTCATCCACGGCGCGCAGCAGGGCCAGCACAGCCGAAACCTCCTCCCTCTTCAAAAAGCCGGAATCCAGGTTGGTCCAGGTGGGAATTTTGTATTTGCCAAGGGCGGCGGCATAGTCGCCCACGCGGTTTTTGGTGGAACGCAGCAGCAAGCAGATATCCTGAGGCTGTATCTCGTGGCGGTCATCGGCCCGGCCCACCGGCATGCGGCTGTCCAGCAGCCTGCGCACATAGGCGGCAACATACTCCGGCTCGGCTGTTTTAGGGGTATACTCCCCTTCAGAACAATCGATCACATGCAGTTCGGTGCGGCAAAGGTCGTGGGTATCTTCGGGGTAATCGGCCCCGCAGACCAGTTCTTCGGTCTGGTCGTAGGTCACTTCCCCCACCTGCCGGCTCATCAGCATGCGGAAGAAAAAGTTGACACTGTCGATCACCTTTTCGCGGCTGCGGAAGTTTTTGCCCAGCACAACACAGGCGGGGTAGTTTTGGCCGTCATACAATACGCTTTTTTGGCGCCGATGCATAAAAAGCTCGGGCATGGCAAGGCGGAAGCGGTAAATGCTCTGCTTTACGTCACCCACACAGAAGAGATTTTCTTCCTGCTTGGAAAGGGTGGTGAAGATCATCTCCTGCACCGCGTTGGTATCCTGATATTCGTCCACCAAAATTTCTTCGAACTGTTCGGCAAGGCTGCGGGCCAACTCGGTGCGGCGCAGAGAGCCGTCCTCCTCTTCCCGCACCAGCAGGCGCAGGGCCATGTGCTCCAGGTCGGAAAAATCCAGGATATGGCGCTGGTTCTTTGCTTCGGCATAGGTTTGGTCAAATTCCAGAACGGTATCGAAAAGGGCTGCCACACGGGGCTGCAAATAGGCCAGGTCGGCGGCGTTTTCTTCACTGCCGGCGCAGAACCGTTTCTCCTTCAGCTCGTTTACAAAATCCTTCATCTCGCTGCGGCAATAGGTCACATAGTCCTTTTTGCGCTGGTCGGCGTAGCTGCGCAAAGACGGCAGCCGGACAAATCCGCTATTTTGCAGGGCATGGCAAAGCTGGTCCCAACTGCCCCCGGCAGCCAGACCAATCAATTCTTCCAGTTGGCGCAGTTCATTGGTAAAGACCTGCAGATATGCCGCCTGCATCTCCTGGTCCATGGAATCAATGCAGCGCTGCATCTTCATCCTGTGGAATTCCAGCCCCTCGCGGGCATAATCCATGATGATGTGGCCAAAGGGGGTGTTTTCCAGCGGTTCTTTGGTACTGTACAAAGCAAGCTTCTCTTCCATCCAGCGGTGATAGAAGGGATGGGAACGCACAAAGTGATAGAGCTTCTCCACCGTTTTTTCCACCGCGCGGTCGTTGCGGGTGGAGGAGATCATCTCCACAAGTTCCAGGAAGCCCCGGCCGTCATCCTCGGCATAGCGGTGGGCCAGCACCTTCTGCAGGGCGCTGCCGCGCAGCAGGGCGGTTTCCTGCTCGTCGGCAAGGCGCACATCGTGGGAGATGCCCAGTTCGGTAAAGTTCTGCCGCACCAGTTCGTAACAGAAGGAATGGATGGTGCTGATGTGGGCATTGTCCAGCAGCATCTGCTGGCGCAGCAGATGGGGGTCATCGGGGGTCTGCTGCAGCCGGGCACGGATGCTTTCGCCGATGCGGCGGCACATTTCGGCCGCCGAAGCCTTGGAAAAGGTAACGACAAGCAGACGGTCGATGTCCACAGGGGGCCGGTCTTCCAGCACACGGCGGATGACACGCTCCACCAAAACGGCGGTTTTGCCGCTGCCGGCGGCGGCCGAAACAAGCAGGCCGCCCCCACGGGCTTCGATGGCATTTTTCTGGTCAGAGGTCCAGTTACGGCTCATGCCTCTCTGCCCCCTTTCTCTTCCAGTCTGGTGTAAAAGTCCTTGGTTTCAATCTTTTCGCGGGGTTCTTCGGCAGGGTCACGGTCCTTGTGGCACAACTGCCGGTAATCGCATGTTCTGCAAATATCATTGTCAAAGCCATCGGCCGGATCGGGGGCAATTCTGCCACTGCGCAGGCTGTCGCCCATGTCCCCGATTTTGCCGTAGACGTGCTTTTTCAGTTGGCCAAACTGCCGCCCGGTGGCGGTAAGGGAACCGGCCGAAAAGCTGCCGTTTTTGTTTAGCTTGACCGAAATATATTCCCCCGAAAGCTCGCAGTCCATGGCCTCCAGCACCTTCAAATCTTCCAGCAGCAGGCCGTTCATGCTCATGTTTTTGCCCTGTTTGGCCCTGGCTGTTTGGGCGTCGGTCTCGCGGCCAAGATTCAGGGTCTCGGTTTTGGCCGGAAAGTAAAGGATACCGGCCGGTTCGCATCCGGCAAGCTCCTCTTTGCCGCCGTCGCACAGCGCAAACAGATAAATGAGCATCTGCATATTCATTCCGTAATAAACGTCCGACAGGTCAAACTTCTTTCCGCCCGATTTATAGTCGATGACACGGACAAACTTCTTCCCTTCCCCTTCCAGCAAATCGACGCGGTCAATGGAACCAACCACCGTAATTTCAGCGCCGTCTTCGCTTTGAACACACAAAGGGGCAACGGGGGCGTCGTCACCAAGGCGCACTTCCACCCCGGCGGGGAGGAACAGGCTTTGGGCAAACTCGCCGCCAAGGCGCTGCAGCACCCGCACGATGATATCCACCATGCGACCGAAAAGATAGAGCTTGCGGTCGCCCAGCACGGTGGGGTCGGCCACAAGGCTGTTCAGATAGCCGTTCATCAGCTCGACCACCTGGGCCTTCAGCTCTTCGGGTTGCAGCTCGGCAAGCGGCTTTCCGCCGTGGCGCAGCACCATCTGCTCCAGAACATAATGGATGGCGCTGCCCGATTCCAGGGGAGAAAATTCGGCACGGCGCAGGGGTTCCACCTTCAGCCCATAGCGGCAGAAATAACGGAACGGGCAGCGGTAAAAGGATTCGATTTGAGAGGCGGAAAGCTTCATGTTTCTGCCAAACAAAGCCGAAGCACCCCTGGACGAAATATCACGGGCCGATTTTGGTTGGTTGGCGTCATACAGCAGCTCTATTTTGCGGCCGCCTTCCTTTTGGGTCAAAAATTCGGCAATGCTGCCGGCAAAGGGATCATCGGCTACAAAGTGGCGGGCCAGTTCTTCCTCGGCGGTGGCAAGGTTGACCACGCGTTTCCAAATTGGCTGGAAAGACTCTTCCACTCCACCGGGCAGTTGGGCGGCCAACTGCAAAAACTGGGCGCTGGGCTCCAGGGCTTCGCCGGTGGCCTCGGCCGCGGCAGCGGTGACGCAAAGATGCCGGGAAGCGCAGGCTGCACCGCGGTAGAAGAAGAACCGTTCTTCCATCATGGTTTGGAAGGTGGGCATATACAGGTCCAGGCCGCCCTGCTGAAGCTGGCGGCATTCTTTTTCTGAGAATATTCCCGACTGCTTGGGCCGCGCGGGAAAAACGCCCTCGTTGGCGCCCAGCAGGAACACCGCCGGAACGGTGCGGGAAAGCACACGGTTGGCCGAAACGAAGCCCACCTGGTCAAGGGTGGAGGGAATTTGCCCCACGCTTACGGTGCCAAGGGCCATCTGCAGCAGATCAACCAAACGGCCAAAGGGATAATCCTTCTTTTTCAGGGTTGCGGCAAAAACATCCAGCAGTTCCATCAGGTCGTTCCACACCGTTTGGGCAAGCTGTTTGGCAGCCTTCTGCTCCCCTTCGGGCAAGGCATCGCAGAAGCTGCGCATATGTTCCACACAGTTTGCGCTATCCAAAAAGGCATAGCAGGCGCGGGCAAATGCTTCGCCGCCGCACTGTTTGCCCAAAGCGCGCAAAGGGGCCAGGGGGGCCATCACTTTTTGGCGCAGCAGATTGAGCCGGGCAAGGATTTCGGCCTCAGAGCTGCCGCCCCTGCCCTGCAGTCCCTTGGGGCTTACGGTAAAATCCTTTTCCCAGTCTTTGCCTTCCACCGACCACACAAAGCAGTAGTTTTCAAGCAGGGCGGCTTCTTCCACATCCAGGCCGAAAACCGGGGTTTTGGCCAGATTGAGCAGTTGGGCGGTATCCAGGTTGCCCCGCACCGCCTCCAGGGCAGAAAGCAGCGCCGTGGCAAAGGGGTGGGAGCGCAGTTCCACCACATCATCCCAGAAAAGGGGCAGGTCATAGCGGGCAAAAACACTTTCCACCGCAAGGCGGTAGCGTTCCATATCGCGGCAGACCACCATCACATCGCGGTAACGCAGGCCCTGTTCCCGCACAAGGGCACTGATCTCGGCAGCCACATATTCCACCTCGTCATAGGGCTGGCCGCAGCGCACCAGGCGAACACCATCGGAGGAGGGAGTTTCGGCCTTTTGCCCGCAAAGAAGCTGCTCCACCGCGGCAATGCCCGGTTGGGCAAAACGGTGGGGCTGCTGCAAAACAACAGGTTCCGCAATATCGGCATATACCTCTTGGGCAAGCTGCCGGAGCTGGGCAGCCGACTTCAGGCTGGAATAGAACAGGCTGTTTTCATCCCCTGTTTGCCCGGGCAGACCGCAGAAGGCGGCGGTCACGCTGCCGCAGTCCTCCAGCGCCACCTTCAGCAGTTCCAACTGAGCACCGGTAAAGTAGATAAAACCATCGATGTAAAGATCCCAGCCGGAAAAGAAACCATCCCCAGCCGCAATGCGCCCCGCACGGGAAATATCATCCAGCGGGTCGGTGTAGCTGCGGTCCACAAGGGCCTGGAACACCTCGTAAATAAGGGCGAGTTCCTTCAGCTTTCGGCCCAACTGGGGCTGATCGGCACAGGCCAGTTCCCGGGCGGTCTCGGCCATCTTCTCAGGGGTCACTCCCCCCTGTTTGAACTGGGAAACGGTTTGGCACATCAACTGCAAAAAGGTGCTGTTGCGGGCACTTTGGGCATAAAGTTCCAGCCGGTCGGAAACCTCTTCCAATGCTTCCGCCATCAGCAGAAGACGGGTGGGTTCATCCAGCCGGCGGCCGGGAGCCCCTCCCCTGCTTTGAAAGATCAGGTTGGAAAGGCGTGTAAAGCTTAGAACCTCCACACCCATCATGTTGTGTCCGCCCAGGCGGCGATAGACCGATTTTTCGCTTTCAAAGGAGGACTGTTCCGGAACAAGAAGCATGACCCGGCGCCCCTGCTGCACCTTGCGGCAAAGGTCCTGCATCAGATATTCGGTTTTGCCGGTTCCGGCACGTCCATAAATGATCTGCAGCATGGAACGCCCTCCTTTTTTCAAAATCTTCTTCCATTATAACCTTTGGCCCCCAAAAAGCCAATGCCATAATGGAAACAAAGAAAAAGGAACAGGCAAAAACCTGTTCCTTGGATGCTGTTATCAGACCGAAAGCTGTGCGCGTTCGCCCAGCAGGTCGGCGTTGGCCTCCAAAATGGGCTTGATGAGCCGGGTGTTGAATTCCTCGGTCTGCTGGGGGGCACGACCGGTGAACTTGGCGGGGTCAAGCAGACCATCCACCTCTTCACGGCTGAGACCGAAGGCGGGATCGGCACAGATGCGGTCGATCAGGTCGTTTTCGCCCCCCTCTTCCTTGACAACACGGGCGGCAGCCAAAGAATGCTGACGCAGGCTTTCGTGAAGCTGCTGGCGGTCGCCGCCCTTCTTCACAGCCTTCATCATAATATTTTCGGTCGCCATAAAGGGCAGCTCCTTCATCAAGCGCTGGCGCACCACCTTGGGATAAACCACCAGGCCGTCGCACATGTTGAGCATGATGTTCAGGATGGAGTCGATGGCCAAAAATGCCTCGGAAACGGCAATGCGGCGGTTGGCCGAATCGTCCAGGGTGCGTTCAAACCACTGGGTGGCCGCGGTGAAGGCGGGGTTGAGGGAATCGGTCATAACAAAGCGGGCCAGAGCGGTGATGCGTTCGCTGCGCATGGGGTTGCGCTTATAGGGCATGGCCGAAGAACCGATCTGGTGCTTTTCAAAGGGCTCTTCCATTTCCTTAAAGTTCTGCAGGATGCGCAGGTCGTTGGCAAATTTGGAACAGCTCATGGCGATGCCGGAAAGGGCGTTAAGCACCTGGGCATCCACCTTGCGGCTGTAGGTCTGGCCCGAAACAGGAACCACGCTTTCAAAGCCCATTTCGGCGCAGATCTGGCGGTCCAGTTCCCGAATTTTTTCTTGGTCCCCTTCAAAAAGTTCCACAAAGCTGGCCTGGGTTCCGGTGGTTCCCTTGCTGCCCAGCAGCTGCAGGTTTTCGATGCGGTACTCCACTTCCTTCAGGTCCATCAGCAGTTCGTTCATCCACAGGGTGGCACGCTTGCCCACGGTGGTCAATTGGGCGGGCTGCAGATGGGTGTAGGCCAGGGCGGGCATGTCCTTATATTTCATGGAAAAATCGGACAACAGCGAAAGAACATTGATCAGCTTGCGGCGGATGAGCACCAGGCCCTCGCGCATGATAACAACATCGGTGTTATCACAGACATAGCAGCTGGTGGCGCCCAGATGGATGACCCCCTTGGCGCTGGGGCACTGCAGACCATAGGCGTAAACATGGCTCATTACGTCGTGGCGGCATTCCTTTTCCCGGGCGATGGCCTCTTCATAGTTGATATTTTCGGCATTGGCCTCCAGCTCGGCGATCTGCTGTTCGGTAATGGGCAGACCCAGATTCTTTTCGGCGCGGGCCAAAGCGATCCAAAGCTTTCTCCAGGTGCGGAACTTCTTGTCATTGGAGAAGATATATTGCATCTCCTTGGAGGCATAACGGGAAGAAAACGGACTTTCGTAATTGCTGCTCATTATGATTCTCTCCTGTCAAAGATAAATTCAAAAAATTGACATAAATAACATCTATATAGTACATGGACAAGCCCCAAAAGGCAAGTACCGCCCTGCCCTGTACAAATAAAAATTGCCCGACGCGGCAAAACGTCGGGCAAAATGGTTTTACTGGCGGGCCAGCAGCCGTTCCAGGGCTGCCATGCGTACGCAAAGGCAGAGCAGCTCGGTGGCGACCTTCAGTTCCTCTTCAGGGGGGAAGGAAGGCGCGATGCGGATGTTGCTGTCGGTGGGGTCAATGCCGTAGGGATAGGTGGCGCCGGCGGGGGTCAGCTTTACCCCGGCGTTGGCACACAGCTCCACGGTGCGGCGGGCGCAGCCTTCCATTACATTCAGGGAGATAAAGTAGCCGCCGTTGGGCTTTACCCAGGACGCGATCCCCAGCTCCTTCAGTTCCCGTTCCAGGGTGCTCAGCACCATTTCAAACTTGGGACGAAGGATGGCTGCATGCTTCTTCATAAATTCCTTCATGTTTTCAAAGTCTTTATAGAAATGCACATGAGCCAACTGGGTCAGCTTATTATGACCAATGGTCTGTACCGACATGGCCTTGCAGATGTGATCGATATTGCGCTTGCTGGCGCCAATGGCCGCCAGACCAGCACCGGGGAAGGAAATTTTGGAAGTGGAGCCAAAGATATAGACCATATCCTCTTTTCCATACTTTTTGCAGACATCCATAATATTTTCCAGATGATCCTGGTGATCCTCGTACAGGTCATGGATGCTGTAGGCATTATCCCAGAAAATGCGGAAGTCGGGGGCGGCGGGGTTCAGGCGTGCAAAACGTCTTACGGTTTCGTTGGAATAGGTGATGCCGCCGGGATTGGAATACTTGGGCACACACCAAATGCCCTTGATAGTGGGGTCATTGTTGACAAGAGCCTCGACCTTGTTCATATTGGGGCCGTTTTCATCCATTTCAACAGGGATCATCTTGATGCCAAAGTGCTGGGTGATGCTGAAATGGCGGTCATAGCCGGGAACAGGACACAGGAACTTGATGTCGGGACAAAGGCTCCAGGGCTTATCCGATTCGGGCAGACCATGGGTCATGGCCCGGGAAACGGCGTCAAACATCAAGTTCAGGCTGGAAGTGCCGCCGACCACAACTTCATCGCTTTGAACACCCAACAGGCCCGCCATCAGTTCACGTGCCTCGGGAATACCGTCCAAAACACCATAGTTACGGCAGTCCAGACCATTGCTGGAAATGGCGCTTGACGCATCGTAAACAGCGGTCAAAACGCCGGTGCTCAGGTCAAGCTGCTTGCTGCTGGGCTTGCCGCGGGACATATCCAGCGCAAGATTCATGGCCTGGATCTTTTCATATTCTTCTTTCAGACGACCAAACTCGGTTCTAAGTTCCTTTTCAGACATTTGGCTGTATGCAGACATCAAATTGCCTCCCATGAATAATCTTCCAATATTTTAATCGCTTTTATTAATTTTTGCAAGTCTATTTTTGTCAAATTGCAAAAAAGGGAGGAATGTGCAGAAGCAAGCTCGCTTTTTTGCGAAATTTTATTCATTTCGTTGCAAAACATGATGTATTTCCTGCTTGTAATAAGCAAAAATGAAGGTTAACTTTCATATTGAACAAAAAAAGAAACGGCACACCACTAAGGTATGCCGTTTTTGCCGGTTTAATCGCCCAGTTCGCCAAGGCTTTTTGCCTTAAGATAGGCGTTGATAAAACCATCGATGTCGCCGTCCATTACAGCATTGATATTGCCGTTTTCAAAGCCGGTGCGGTGGTCCTTGGCCAGGGTGTAGGGCATGAATACATAGGAGCGGATCTGGCTGCCCCAGCCGATCTCCTTCTGCACACCCTTGATGTCTTCGATCTTATCCAGATGTTCCTGTTCCTTGATCTTGATGAGCTTGGCCTTCAGCATCTTCATGCAGTTGGCCTTGTTCTGAAGCTGGCTGCGTTCCTGCTGGCTGGAAACCACAATGCCGCTGGGAATGTGAACGATGCGCACGGCCGAAGAAACCTTGTTTACGTTCTGGCCGCCTGCGCCGCCGGAACGGAAGGTGGAAACTTCCAGGTCTTCGGGGCGGATGTCGATCTCGATGCTGTCATCGATTTCGGGCATAACTTCCAGCGATGCAAAGGAGGTCTGGCGACGGCCCGATGCATCAAAGGGAGAAACACGAACCAGACGGTGTACGCCGCCTTCCGACTGCAGATAGCCGTAGGCGTTTTCGCCTTCCACCAGGATGCTGGCGCTCTTCATGCCGGCTTCGTCGCCGTCCAGATAGTTGAGCACCTTGTACTTGAAGCCGCGGCGTTCGGTCCAGCGGGTATACATACGGTACAGCATTTCGGCCCAGTCCTGGGCTTCGGTGCCGCCTGCGCCTGCATGGAAGGTAAGAATGGCGTTGGAATTGTCGTATTCGCCGGTCAGCAGGGTGGAAAGCTTCATTTCGTCCAACTGTTCCTTCAGGCCATCGGCTTCGGCCTTGGCTTCTTCGGCCAGCTCTTCGCTGCCGTCTTCCTGTGCCATTTCGATCAAAACCAAAGCATCTTCCTGGCGGGAGCAGAGCTTCTGATATTTTGCAATTTTATCCTTGACCTGCTTGGTGCGCTGCAGAACCTTCTGGGAATTGGCCATGTCGTTCCAGAAGCCTTCCTGGGCGGCCTGTTCTTCCAGTTCGGCCTGTTCCTTTTCCAGGGCGGAAATGCCCATGGCCTGGCCAAGTTCTTCAAGCTGTGCGGTAAGGCCTTCCACCTCAATGCGCAGTTCGTCAAGCTGAATCATATATGATCATTCTCCTTTTTATCGCCTTATCTTTGATATTATACCCAAACCGGCAAATCTTGTAAAGGGGCAATCGGACATCTCCCTTTTCCCTTTGATGCTGATTTTAGGGATAGGAAACCGCCATTCGTCAAAGCGACAGAGAGCGACATATTCTTGAACATCAACTCTTTGATAAATTAGAATTTATCACTCCAACAAACTGAAAAAAATTATTTCTTGCTATTTTTTTCAATTTGTAAGCAGATAAGTGATGCCGTCATCAGATAAACAACAAGTATCACACCCTCTAAAGCTATTGTGTAATAAGGACGAGGGTAAAAGTTCGATAACGCTCTCACAATAAATCTAATGGGGAAATAGATGCCTGCCCAAGCTGAAATCTTGTAAAATTTTTTACGAAATACCTGCGCATTTTCATTCGCTTCCCTTTTTTTCTTCTGATAAGAATATTCGAATCCACCTATGATTGCAATAAATGGTAAAAAGCTAAGAACGCCCAAGAATGTATTTTGTAAAATGATAGTTGTTATGAACTGAATGATCAATATCATAACTTCGAGCGTAATCATGCAAATCATAATAAGATGGATCCCATTGCTTTCTGCTTCCTTGACCTTTGGTAAGTCATTATCGCTTTCATATTCATCATTCAAAAGATAATCCGTGGTAACGCCAAATAACTTGCTAAGTTGCAAAATATTGGTAGCATCCGGCTGTGCTGCCGCACCTTCCCAACGAGAAATTGCCTGTCTGGATACCTTTAATTTTTCGGCTAAGTCCTCTTGCGACCAGCCATTTGATTTTCTAAGTTGAATGATCTTATCTGACAACTTCATAACGAAGCCCCCTTTGCTTTGGTGATTCCATTGTAGACGAAAGCGCCGTTTAATGCTACCACACCAACTTTACATTTCCGCAACATGACTTTACATCTCAACAAGTGATCGAATCGACAAAGAATCTTCTATCAGCACAAAAGGTAAACGTGATTTGCGCATCTTTTCCGTCCTTTCCCCCCTTTCCCGCACAACTTCATAGCTTGTTCATTTTTGCGACATGAATCTTATTTGAATTCGGCACTTCTTTCGTATATAATGGGTTAGAATTCATATATTCGGAGATGATCGTTTGAACTATATCGGATATGACTGCCCCGTTTGCGGCAAGCCTTTTGCCCAGGGCGAAGATATTGTGGTATGCCCCGTTTGCGGCGCCCCCCACCACCGGGAGTGCTATAAGCAAAAGGGCGGCTGCGGCCTGGAAGAAAACCACGCCAAAGGCATTGCCTGGGAAGATCATGTGAAAAACCAGGCCCCCCGCCAGCAGTCGACCCAAGGCAGCGGCAATTACAGCAGCAACTCATATCAAAGCAGTAATGTGCAGCGCTGCCCCTCTTGCGGCAGCGTTAACCCCGCCGACGGCATTTTCTGCCAGGTATGCGGCACCATGATGCAGCGGCGCAACGCCGGTTTTGGCGGCGCGGCTCCTTTCCAGCAGCAGGGCCGCTACCAGCAGCAACAGCAGTACGATCCCGGATATACCACCTTCTCTCCCTACGCCGGCATGAACCCCGAGGACAAGCTGGGGGAAGCCACCGTAAGAGAGGTTTCCACCTATGTGGGGCCTGCCAGCCACTTCTACCTCAGCCGCTTTAGACTGAGCGTGAAGAACAACAACCGCAACATGTCCTTCTGCTGGTCGGGCTTCCTGTTTGGGCCCCTCTATTTCTTCTACCGCAAGGTCTACCGTGTTGCCATTCCCCTGCTGATCCTGTTTCTGTTCAGCATTCTTCCCTCCTTTGTCTATTCTTATGAATATCTGCGGGAAGCAATGCTGCAGTACACCTCGCTGCCCTTCCCCCTGCCCACCATCGAAACACCCGCATTGCAGCAGCTTGCCACCATTTCCAATTTTGCGCAGTTCGGCGGGCTGATCGTTTCGGCCATCATGGGCTTTACCGGGCACAAGATCTATCTCAACGACATCAACCGCAAAATTGCAAAGATCAAGGCCCGCTGCCAGGGGGTCTCCACCGACGAATATATTTCCACCCTTGCACGGGAAGGCGGAGTTTCCACCGTCCTCACCGCCGTTTTGGTGGGCGTGCTTGTTCTGGGCTATTTTGCCGCCAGCATGGCCATCGCCGTCATTTTGCAGGTAAATCTTTAAACAACCAAACGGGATGCCATCGAGGTATCCCGTTTTCCGCATCAAAACTTTTTCGGGAGGGTAAACCATGAAGATCCGAAAGGCTGTTATCCCCGCCGCCGGGCTGGGCACCCGTGTGCTGCCCGCCTCCAAAGCCTGCCCCAAGGAACTGCTGCCCATTGTGGACAAGCCTGCCATCCAGTACATTGTGGAAGAGGCCGCCCAATCGGGCATCACCGATATTCTTATCATCATCAGCCCGGGCAAGGAAAGCATCAAAGACCACTTTTCCCCCACCCCCGCCCTGGAAGAAAGGCTGCGCCAAACCGGCAAGGAAGCGGTGGCCCAGCAGATGGCCGATATTTCGCATCTTGCCAACATCGAATATATCTATCAAACCGAAATGAAGGGCCTGGGGCATGCCATCTGGTGCGCCAAAGATTTTGTTGGCGAGGAACCTTTTGCGGTGCTGTACGGCGATGACGTCATCATCTCCGATACTGTTCCCGCCTGCAAGGAACTTTGCGATGCCTATGAAAAATACGGCAAGGGAGTTGTTGGCATCAAGCCTGTCCCCCTGGAGCAGATCAGCCGCTACGGCTCCCTCAAGGTCAAGCCCCTGGAACCCAACATTTTTTCGGTCAGTGATATGATCGAAAAGCCCGCCCCCGGAAAAGAGTTTTCCCTCTATTCCATCCTTGGGCGGTGCGTGCTGCCCGCCAAAATTTTCGATCATCTGGAAAATCTGCCCGCCGGAGCAGGCGGCGAGATCCAGTTGACCGATGCCATGAAGCTGCTGGCCCAAGCCGAAGGAATGGTGGGCGTGCAGTACCAGGGCACCCGTTACGACATGGGCAATAAACTGGGAATTTTGCAGGCCGATATTGAAGTGGGGCTGAAGCACCCCGAAATCGGCCCGGAACTCCGCGAATATATAAAAAATCTAGCTAAAAACTTGTGAAAATTGCTTGACTCCCCCAAATCTTTTTGGTATAATTCTGCTGTTAATGCCGCACTGGCGGTTAACATCCTTGTCCCATGGATGAGCTATGGGACCTAATGTCCATAAGGAGGTGTAAAACAATGGCAAATCTGACCGGTAATTACGAGGTAGTAATGGTGTACAGCGTTGCTAACGGCTCCGAGGCTGTTCAGGCTCTGTCTGACAAGTTCCTGGGCCTGATCAAGGCAAACGGTACCATTACCAAGACCGAAGAATGGGGCAACAAGCGCCTGGCTTACCCCATCAACGACGAGACCGAAGGCTATTACCTGCTGGTCAACTTCACCAGCAAGCCCGACTTCCCCGCCGAACTCGACCGTATACTGAAGATCACCGACGGCGTTCTCCGTTCTCTGATCACTGTTAAGTCCGAAGTAGCCGAAGCTGAAGAAGCTAAGGTTGAAGCCCCTGCTGCCGAATAAGGAGGAATCGTGATGTTCAACAAAGCGATTCTTGTTGGCCGTTTGACCGCAGATCCCGAATTGAGAACTACCCCCAGCGGCACAAGCGTATGCACTTTCAGCGTTGCTTGTGACAGACGTTTTTCCGGCAAAGACGGAGAACGCAAAGCTGACTTTATCAATATCGTGACCTGGCGTCAGACCGCTGAATTTGTCAGCAAATACTTTACCAAAGGCAGACCCATCGGTATCGAGGGTTCTATTCAGACCCGCAGCTATACCGACAAGGAAGGCAACAAGCGCACCGCTTTTGAAGTGGTTGCCGATAACGTCTTCTTTGTAGGCAGCAAGAACGAATCCGGCGGCTCCTCTTTTGCCGCTCCTTCCGATTCCTTCTCGGCTGCACCCGTTGCCTACTCCAGCGGCAGCGCCGGCGACTTCGAAGAAGTTGAAGCCGACAGCGACCTGCCCTTCTAATCACATTGAATATATGATGTAAGGAGGTTTCGACCTTGGAAAGAAATGATCGTCCCCGTGGCAGAAAGCCCCGCAGAAAGGTTTGCGCTTTCTGTGTAGATAGAATTCAGGAAATCGACTACAAGGATGTTCCCCGTCTGCGTAAGTACCTTTCCGAACGCGCTAAGATCGTTCCCCGCCGTGTAACCGGCACCTGCGCTCGTCATCAGCGTCAGCTGACCGTAGCCATCAAGCGCGCACGCCATCTGGCTCTGCTGCCCTACGTAAGCGACTAAGCTTAAACAAAAATTACGGCATCCGTTTTTCGGATGCCGTTTTTGTTTGCCAAAACGCCGCCCCTCAAAACCGAAGGGCGGCGTTACTTTTACTTTTGCGCTTCTTTATAGTCTTTGTAGATCATCAGCAGGCCGTCCAGCATGATGGGACGGTCCACCAGGTTGATGCAGGAAGCATGGCTGCTGATCAGCGAGGCCAGACCGCCGGTGGCGATCACCTTAGTCTCCTCCCCCAGGTCCAGCTTCATCAAGCGCACGATATTTTCCACTGCTCCCACATAGCCGAACAGCACGCCGGACTGCATACTGCTGACGGTATTTTTGCCGATGACGCAGCCGGGGTCGGCAATTTCAACCCGGGGCAGCTTGGCGGTGCGGCTGAACAGGGCTTCCATCGAGATCTTCAGGCCGGGATAGATGGCGCCGCCCAGATACTCGCCTTTGGCGTTGATGGCGTCAAAGGTAGTGGCGGTGCCGAAATCGATGACGATGAGGGGGCCGCCGTATTTCTTCAGCGCGGCATAGGAACTGACCAGACGGTCGGTGCCCACCTCGGCGGGGTTGCTGTAACAGTTTTTGATACCGATGGGCATATTTACATTGGCCACCAATGCGGTGCGGTCCAAATATTTTTTGATGGCATTGTTGACCGAATACATCACCTGGGGCACCACCGAGGAGATGATAACGTCCTCGATGGCCTGGCGGTCTATCTTGTTAAAGCTGAAGAACTGCATCAGGGTAAGGCCAAGCTCGTCCGATGTGATCTCGCGGTTGGTGATAACACGGAAGGAGGCCTGGATCTTGTCGTTTTCATAGACGCCGAACTCCATGTTGGTATTGCCGATATCGATTGCCAGAATCAATGAAGTCACTTCCCTTTCGTTGGGACAAAATGGTGTGGAGACACAATGGTATTGTATAATGGGAACCCAAAACCGTCAAGAAATTTTTGGTTATTCCTTTCCGGCCAGTTTTTTCAGCAGGGCAAGATATTCCGCCGCCAACAGGCTGTAATCCCGGCTGCCCAGCACATATTCCCTTCCCCGCTGACCCATCTGGTTCCGCTGTTGTTCTTCCATATTTGCCAGCATACGGATGGCCCCGGCGACCTCCTGCGGGCTGTGCTTTTCCAACACAATGCCGCAGTTGGCCTCGGTAACGGGATTGCCCGGAGCGTTGCCGTCGCAGATGATCGGCTTTCCGGCCAGCATATAGCCCAGCAGCTTGGCCGAAGCGATGCCATACCGGGCCTGGTGGGTGGTCCGCAGCGGAAAATACAGAATATCAGCAAGATCAAGCATCCCCGAAACCTGGCCTGGCGTCACCCCATCCACAAACATCAGGTTGTGCAGCGAAAGTTCGCGGGCACGGCGCTTCAGGGTGATTTTGTTGCCCCCATTGCCCACCAGCACCAGGCGGATGTTCTCCCCCGTCAGGTTTGCACTATCCACAAAGTCCTCCAGGTCGTGGTTGATGCCAAGATTACCGCAATACATCACCAGCAGGCCATTCCCCTTAAAGCGAGCCAGTTTTTCGGCCTTTCCGGCAGGAACCTCCAGCTTGCGGTTTTTGGCGGCAATGCCGGAAAGGATCAGGCTGGAATGTTCCTCCTTCATGCCAAACCCCATCAGGTATTCCTTACTGTTGGGCAGCACCCGCACCACATGGTCGGCTGCAGAAACCGCCCTGCCCAGCATATATTCGGCAAAACGCACAGAGGCGTGGGTGGGCGGATAGTGGTAGTGGTCCCGGAGCTGCAGCGGCCAAAGGTCACGCACCTCCAGCACCGTTTTGGCACCGCACAGCCCGGCAATGCGCTGGGCCGGAAAAAAGTCGTAGGGATAGCCCGACTGGGCAATAATGACATCGGGCTGCACCTCGGCGGCAAGACTGGGGGCATTTTGCCACAAGCCCTTTACAAAGGCGGCGATGTTGCGCCCCCGCCCGGCAATGCTGTCGTTATAGCGCGGGGTGGGAAAGAAAAGATAGCTCACCTCGCCGATGCGCCGCAGTTCCGGCTCATGCCCCTCCACCGGGGCGTTGCTGCGCAGGTGGGTGTGGTCGGCGGCGGCAATGGTGACATGGTGCCCTGCCTTCTGCCAGTTCTTTGCAAAAAAATAAGGCCGCAGTTCCCTGCCAAGGTGGGGCGCTCCGGCATAGTGGTTGATGATGAGGATATTCATGGTTCCACCTCCTGTGGGTATTATTTCTGAACCACAGCGGGGATATGCACCGGACCTATTGCAGTCCTATTTTCATTCCTGTATAATAAAACCACAAACAGGAAAGGAGTTTTGCTATGAAAAGACTGCTGACAATCATTTTATCTTTATGCTTTATCTTTGCCTTAACAGCCTGCAATCCTCCTGTACCGGTACAGGAGCCGCAGGCTCCTGCCGAAAGCCTGAGCGAATGGGACCAGTTTGTGCAGGAAATGGCTGACGAAAACATCAGCGAGGGCGACCTGCACACCATTGAAAATACTGGATTTTCCAAAAAAGCCATTATGGAAATGACCCCTGAAGAAATCAACGAACTGCTGGCCATGATACGGGCCCACGCCGACCAGCAAAAAATCGATTCCGCCCTTGAGATTCTTTCCAAGATTGAAGAAGCAAAGAGCAACGAAGAGCTTGTTTTTTGCGATGGAAGCACTACCGCCCGAACAGAACTGATCGATGAGTGGCTTGAGGCCAAAAAGAATTTTGACACCGCCACCGTTTGGGGTGTTTATAGTAACGAAGAAGAAAAGTTTGTTTTTGCACTGGCCTGCACAGACGGAATGCCCGGCGAACTGTTCACCTATTGGATGGAAGAAGATATTGTGACCGGACGGCTGAATGCCTTGGAAAAGACTTTGATAACCGAAGAGGCCTATGAGTTCACCGATGTGGCCGGCAACACCGTCACCATCCCCAAGATCCCGATGGAACCAACCACTGCTCCTGCCGTGATCTATCCGTTGGGCGAAGCTTTGGGCATCCATGCCGGGCAGGTAAAAGTGTTCAAATACGAGATTCTTGGCGTGACCGAGGGCAAGGAACTGACCCTGCAAAACACCGACGCCGCCAACGCCGCCATGGGGCTTTTGGGCTCCAAGGTCGCACCCCAGGAGGGCCGGGAGATGAACCCCATTGTCGGCGGCGAATTTACCCGTTACGCCCTTACCCTGCTGGACGGCAGTATCATTGTCATTGAAGACAATGGCATGATTTCGGTAAACGAGAAGAAAAACCTTTACTGCTGGGAAGAAAAGAATGAAATCGAACTGCCTCAAGATGCCGTGTGGACCACCTACACCATCGACCCCTTCGGCGGTGAAGAGAACCCTGTTACCTAAGCGCTAATTCTGGGAAGGATAAAACAGATGGCAAAGAAAAAAGATGTTTTGTCAAGCGTGGAAAAACCGAAAAACAGATCGGATTTGAGACTGTGGCTTGGCGATAAATATTATGGTTTAAGAAGAAAGCTGCTGTGGATCAAAATGAACCACTGTTTTGCGAAATCTTTCAGTAAGGCACTGTTACCATTTACCTATTTTTCACATAAAACCATTTTAAGAAGAAGGCTGAAAGATGTAGATATGTGGCTGCAGGAAAATAAAATAATAAACCTAAAGCTTGCGGCTGCAAAAATGAATGGTGTTCTTTTGCATCCCGGTGAAGTATTCAGCTATTGGAAACTGATAGGAAATCCTTCAAAAAAGAACGGCTATGTAGATGGTATGATACTAAAAAACGGCAGCTTTTCGGCAGGGATCGGCGGTGGGCTTTGTCAAATGTCTAATCTTATATTTTGGATGACCTTGCACACTCCTCTCACTATCATCGAGCGGCATCGACACGGCTACGATGTTTTTCCCGATTCCAACCGAACTCAACCATTTGGAAGTGGCGCAACCTGTTTTTATCCTTATGGAGACCTAATGATCCGCAACGATACCGAAGATACTTACCAATTGGTTCTTTCTGTTGGAGATGAGTATTTGGAGGGGGCGTGGAAGGTTTCGGCTGCACCAATATTCCAATATGAAATTGAAGAAAGAAACCATGAAATGCGGGGAGAATACTGGGGTGGATACACCCGCCACAATGAGCTCTATCAGAAAAAATATGATACAAATGGAGTTTTTTTGGAAGAAAAAATGGTGGTAAAAAATTCGGCAATTATGATGTATTCCCCGTTCATCGAAAGAAACTAAAGTGTTATAAAATACTATCAAAATGCAGTTATACACCACCAAAACGTAGAAAAGCCAAGCTGGAAAACCAGCTTGGCTTCTTTTATTTCAGTATCTTATCCAAAAAGGAAGTTACCGCAAGCTTGGTGCTGTCCAGCCCAAAGCATTGGGCAATGGTGGCGCCGATGTCGGCAAAGGTTTCGCCCACGCCCAGGTCAACGCCCGCTTGCAGGCCCCTGCCCCACACCAGAATGGGAACATATTCCCGGCTGTGGTCGGTGCTGGCGGTACTGGGGTCGCAGCCGTGGTCGGCAGTGATCATCAGCATATCCCCTTCCCCCAGTTTTTCCATCAGGGCGGGCAGTTGGCTGTCCACCAGACTGAGGGCGGCGGCATAGCCGTTTGCGTCGTTGCGATGGCCGTAAACGGCGTCAAAATCCACCAGGTTGACAAAGCAAAGCCCGGTGAAATCCCGGTCTGCAATGGCGGTAGCACGCTCCATGCCGTCGGTGTTGCCGGTGGTGCGCTGGCTTTCGGTCAGGCCGCGCCCGGCGTAAATATCGCTGATCTTGCCCACACCGATGACATCCAGCCCGGCTTCCTGCATCAGGTCAAGCAGGGTGGTGCCGCTGGGTTCCACCGAATAGTCGTGGCGGTTGGAGGTGCGGGCATAGTCCGGCCAGGTGCCAACAAAGGGGCGGGCGATGATGCGCCCCACGGCGTGCTGGCCACACATGATCTTACGGGCAATTTTGCAGATCTCGTACAGTTCTTCGGGAGGGATTACCTCCTCATGGGCGGCGATCTGCAGCACGCTGTCGGCCGAGGTGTAGACGATCAGCGCCCCAGTTTCGATGTGCTCCCGGCCAAAGTCGTGGATGACCTGGGTACCGGAATAGGGCTTATTGCAAAGGATCTTTCTTCCGGTCTGGCGGCTCAGCTCGTCGATAATTTCCTGGGGAAAACCATCGGGGTAGGTGGGCATGGGGTTGGGCGAGATGACCCCCGCGATCTCCCAATGTCCGGTGGTGGTGTCCTTGCCACGGGAAAGCTCGGCCAGCTTGCCATAGCAGCCCTCGGGCTGCTGCAAAGGGCTGCCGCAGCCTATTTCGTGGATGTTGAACATCCCCATCCGGGCCATATTGGGAATGGAAAGCTGCTTCGTGCCGCACAGGGCGCGCAGGGTGTGGCTGCCAAGGTCGCCGTAGTCGGCGGCGTCGGGCAGTTCCCCCACCCCCATGCTGTCCAAAACAATCAGAAAAACTCGTTTGATGGCTTGGTTCATTTCGGTTCCTCCTTGCAAAACAAGGTTAGTTTTCGGCAGTGATATGGCCCAAAATCAAGGGAATATGCTCGGGCTGGTTGTCGCTCCAGGTGATGGCGGCCAGCAGCTTTTCCACGCCGGCCTGGGCCTTCGTCTCGTCGGCGGCGTACACTTTGGCGATTGTCTCCCCCGCTTCTGCATAGGCTCCGGTCTTTTTGCACAGCAGGATGCCCGCCAGCGGATCGATGGTGCTTTCCTTGGTTTCGCGCCCGGCGCCTGTCAGCATGGATGCAATGCCAACGGCGGCGGTATCCATATGGGCGATCCAGCCGCTTGCGGGGGCCTTTGCTTCCAGACAAACGGCGGCTTGCTGCCGTTTTTCGGGGTGGTCCACCCATTCCAGGTCGCCGCCCTGGGCAGCCACCATCCGGCGGAACTTTTGCAGGGCGCTGCCGTCGGCCAGCACCTGTAAAGTTTTTTCCCTCGCCACATCAAGGGGCATATTTTTCGCGGTGGAAAGTGCCCCGGCACACAGGCAGACACACAGTTCCTTCAGATCTTCAGGGCCGCCGCCCTGCAGGGTTTCGATGGCCTCATTCACCTCTAGGGCGTTGCCGATGGCAAGGCCCAGGGGCTGGTCCATGTTGGTGATCCAGGCAGAGGTATTGCGCCCGTTGCGGCTGCCGATCTCCACCATGGTTTTGGCCAGCAGTTCGGCCTGTTCCCGGTCCTGCATAAAGGCGCCGCTGCCGCACTTTACGTCCAGCTCGATGACCTTTGCCCCGGCGGCCAGTTTTTTGCTCATGATGGAAGATGCGATCAGCGGGATGCTGTCCACCGTTGCGGTAACATCGCGCAGGGCGTACATTTTTTTGTCGGCAGGGGCCAGGTCGGCCGACTGGCCCACAACGGCGATGCCGGCCTCCTTCACCACATCAAAGAACTCCTGCTGGCTCAGGTCGGTGCGGAAGCCAGGGATGGATTCCAGCTTATCGATGGTGCCGCCGGTAAAACCCAATCCACGGCCCGACATCTTGGCCACCGTAAGGCCGCAGGCCGCCGCCATCGGTTCGGCCACAAGGGTGGTTTTATCCCCCACGCCGCCGGTGCTGTGCTTGTCCACCGTCAGCTCGCCCAGGGGCGAAAGATCCACCTGCGCCCCGCTTTGGGCCATATACTGGGTCAAGTCAGCCGTTTCGCGGTGGGTCATTCCACGGAAGCAAATGGCCATGCACATGGCGGACATCTGATAATCGGGAATATCCCCTTTGGTATAGCCCTCGACCATAAAAGCGATCTCCCGGGGGGAAAGCTCCTCCCCCAGTTTCTTTTTGGTGATCAGATCATACATACGCATGGGTGGCACCTCCTGCAAGCTTTTCTGTTCTTATTATACATCATTTTTGTCCCACGGTACACACAAACAAACAATAGACTTTCCCTTTCTTTTCCGCTATACTGAAAATCAACCAAAGAATGAACGAGGTGACGGTATGAACGAAATTTTTACCCGGCGCAGCCTGCGTCGCTTTACCAGCCAGCCCCTTTCGCAGCAGGAACTGGAACAGCTTCTTCGGGCCGCCATGCAGGCCCCTTCGGCCGGCAACGCCCAGCCCTGGGAATTTGTTGTGGTGAAAAACAAGGCCACCTTTGAAAAAATTATCGACATTCATCCCTATGCCACTCCCCTGGACACTGCCGACGCCGCCATTGTGGTCTGCGGCAACACCAACCGGGAACGGTTTGCCGGGTTCTGGGTGCAGGATTGCTCGGCCGCCCTGCAAAACCTGCTGCTGGAAGCTGTCAGCCTGAACCTGGGGGCCGTATGGCTGGGCATCCATCCCATTCAGCAGCGTGTAGATGACCTTTCCGACCTGCTGAAGCTGCCGGAAGGAGTCATCCCCCTGGGCATTGTGGCGGTGGGACACCCCGCCGAAGGCCAGAACAACCAGTTTATCGACCGCTTTGACCCCAGCCGCATCCATTATGAAAATTGGTAAGACATCCCTAAAGGAGAAAAAGTATGCGCAAAAACCCTTTTCTTGTCCGTTTTCTCGCTTTGATCCTTGTCTTATTGCTTTGCGGCTGCGGAACAGTCACTCCCACCCTGCCTGATTCTCCAAAGCAGGAACCTGCACAGTCTCAGATGGAAGTTGCCACTCCCCAGGAGGAAATGCCGGTTGAAAGACCGGTTACAGAATTTACCATCGCAGGCTTTGACAAGGAAGGCCCCGGGGATTTTGGATATCAGACCGTTCTGACAGCACAGGAAGAGACCGACCTGACCGAACTGCTTGATATGGGCAACTGGGAACGAGTGGAGGATCCTCCCCAAAGGGGATTCACCTGCCACCTTGCTATGGCAAACTCAGACATGAGTAAATATCTGTGGGTGATGGATGGTGAAGATTTTGGTACCTTTATCAGAATCGACAAACAGGACGGATCGTCTGTCCTCTACACCGCCCCAACCGAAGTACATCAAGCAGCAAAACGCTTTGCTCAACGGCTGCGGATGAGGGATGATACCGTTCCTAATATGAATCCGGCGCAGCAGGAATTGTTTGACACCTATCTGTTCCCGTGGGCCTTGCAAACACCCTTTGATCAAAGCTGGGACGACCCACTGCAGGCCGCCGAAAATATGGTTTTTTATCTGTTGCTTGGCGGTTGCTGCCAATTGGAATATGGCAGCATGGAACCGATGAACCAATACGAAACGGATGGCAACGGTATGCCCGCTGAGTTTGTGGAACAGACCCTGCTTGCCCACTTTGACCTGCCGCTGGAATGGATAAGAAACCACAAGGAGTACGACAGTGAAGCTAACGTCTACCACTTTGTGTCAGGTTACGGTGGAGTTGGAAATGTTGGCGCCATTACCGGTTCCCGCCAAAACGGTGACCTGCTGGAAATTGATTGCAGTTGGTTTGATTGGCGTGACGGAGAAGCTCCGGACCTGTTGACCTACAGCCACACCGTAACCATAAAGTTAGAAGAAGATGGAGGCTGGAAATACGTTGGCAACCAAATAACCTGGCGTTTAAGCGATCAAGACTAAAAAAGACCCTTGACCAGAAGTGGTCAAGGGTCTTTTTTTTATTTCTTAGGTTCTACGGTCAGGCCCTCGTCGTTTGCATCCACCAGCAGGGTGGTTTCGGGCAACAAGCTGCCGCCGATGATCAAACGGCCAACCATGGTCTCCAGGCTGTGCTGGATATAGCGGCGCAGGGGTCTTGCACCATAAACGGGGTCGTAGCCCTGTTCCACGATGAATTCCTTGGCGGCGTCGGTCACTTCCAGTTTCAGCTCCTTGTCGGCCAGTCGGCTGTTCAGTTCGGCCAGCATCAGGTCGACGATGGAGGTGATTTCGCCACGGCTGAGGGGCTTGTAGAAGACGATTTCATCCAGACGGTTGAGGAACTCGGGGCGGAACTGCTGCTTGAGCATGCCTTCCACCATGGTGCGTGCCTCTTCGGTCAGGTTGCCTTCTTCATCAATGCCCTCCAGAATAAAGCTGGAGCCCAGATTGGAGGTCATGATGATGATGGTATTTTAGAAGTCGACGGTGCTGCCCTGGCAGTCGGTGATGCGGCCGTCGTCCAACACCTGCAGCAGCACATTGAACACGTCAGGATGGGCCTTTTCCACCTCGTCAAACAGCAGCACACAGTAGGGATGGCGGCGCACCGCTTCGGTGAGCTGACCGCCCTCTTCATATCCAACATAGCCTGGAGGTGCCCCGATCAGACGGGATACCGAGTGCTTTTCCATGTATTCACTCATATCCAGGCGGATCATGTTCTTTTCGTCATCGAACAAAGCCTGGGCCAGGGCCTTGGCCAGTTCGGTTTTGCCCACGCCGGTGGGGCCAAGGAACAGGAAGGAGCCGATGGGACGGTTCTGGTCCTGGATGCCGGCACGGGAACGGATGATGGCCTCCGAAACGGTCTTGACGGCCTCGTCCTGTCCGATGACACGGCGGTGCAGGATCTCCTCCATGTGCAGCAGCTTTTCCCGCTCCCCTTCCATCAAACGGGAGATGGGGATGCCGGTCCAGCGGCCCACAATGCGGGCGATCTCTTCCTCGGTCACCTTGTCACGCAGCAGCGAATCACGGTCGGTCTTGTTCTGTTCGGCGTTGGCCTCCTCTTCCTCCAACTGCTTCTGCAGGGCGGGCAGTCGGCCATACTTCAGCTCGGCGGCGCGGTTCAGGTCATAGTTGCGCTGTGCCTGCTCGATTTGGGCATTGATCTGCTCGATCTCCTCGCGCAGCTTCTGCACACTGGAAATGGCCGATTTTTCGTTCTCCCACTTGGCCTTCATGGCGTTATACTGCTCCCGCAGTTCGGCAATTTCCTGCTGGATGGTCGAAAGATGCTCGGCCGAAAGCTTGTCGGTCTCCTTCTTCAGGGCAGCTTCTTCGATCTCCAACTGCATGATCTTACGGCTGATCTCGTCCAGCTCGGTGGGCATGCTGTCCATTTCGGTGCGGATCATGGCGCAGGCCTCGTCCACCAGGTCGATGGCCTTATCGGGCAAAAAGCGGTCGGAAATATAGCGGTTGGAAAGAACGGTGGCGGCAATCAGCGCCTGGTCCTGGATCTTTACCCCGTGGAATACCTCGTAGCGTTCCTTCAGGCCGCGCAGGATGGAAATGGTGTCCTCCACATTGGGCTCTTCCACCAAAACAGGCTGGAAACGGCGCTCCAGGGCGGGATCCTTTTCGATATATTTGTGATATTCGTTGAGGGTGGTGGCGCCGATGCAGTGCAGCTCGCCGCGGGCCAGCATGGGTTTGAGCAGGTTGCCGGCATCCATGCTGCCTTCGGTTTTGCCTGCGCCGACGATGTTGTGCAGTTCGTCGATGAACAGCAGGATGCGGCCTTCGCTCTTTTTGATTTCAGCCAGCACCGCCTTCAGACGTTCCTCGAATTCGCCGCGGTACTTGGCGCCTGCAATCAGACTGCCCATATCCAGGCAGAAGACCGTTCGGTCCTTG
>JAGAPB010000123.1 GCA_017847995.1 Oscillospiraceae bacterium | reverse complement strand
TGTTCATGGAGTTCCTCCCATCAGTTTTCGGGGGTGTTTTCCCGCAGTTTTTTGCCGCAGTGGGGGCAAAACTCTCCCCTGTCGCGGCCCAGATGTTCCCCGCAGTGGGGACAGCGGATATAAAGGAGGTAGATCACCAATATTGCCAGTAGCAGGCCCATACACAGTACAAATCCAAACACCGCCACCGACTCGGCCGCCGTAATGACAGCGCCGACAAGAATCATGGCAATGATCAGGATATACATCAGTTTTTCGGCCTTTTCCAGTTTCATGGTCTTCCCTCCCGTTTTTTGTCAGTCGGTGTAGCCAAAGCTGCGCATGATCTGTTCCCGGTTGCGCCAGTCTTCCTTCACCTTTACCCAGCACTTCAGGTTCACCTGGATCTGGAAGAAACGTTCCATCTCGCCCCGGGCCTGGGTGGCAATGCGCTTCAGGGTGGCACCGCCCTTGCCAATGATCATGCCTTTATGGCTTTCCCGTTCGCAGTAGATGATGGCGTCCACATCCAGCACCTCTTCGCCGCTGCGGGCGGTGTGTTCCTTCATGGTCTCCACCACAACGGCGGTGCCGTGGGGCACCTCGTCCCGCAGGTTGCGCAGCAGCTTTTCGCGCACCATTTCGGCCGCCAGCACCTTTTCGTTCTGGTCGGTAAAGCGGTCATCTTCAAAATAGTGGGGGCCTGCCTGAGCATAACCCATCAGCAGGTCAATGAATTCTTCCACGCCCTCTTTGGTTTTGGCCGAAAGGGGGTAAATGTGGTCGAAGCTGTAAAGCTGGGAAAGGGCCGCGATCTGGCTGAGGATGACCGACTTATCCTGCACGGTGTCCATCTTGTTGATAACAGCCACGGCGGGCAGCTTGCGCTGGGCAAAGCTTTTGATCAGCCCGGTTTCAATATCGTTCAGGGGCACACCGGCCTCCACCACCAGCACGGCGGCGTCCACATCGCCCACCGAGTCGGTCACCTGCTTGACCATAAACTCCGAAAGGCTGTTGCGGGGACGGTGCATGCCGGGGGTGTCGATAAAGGCAAGCTGGGTCTCCTGCCGGGTCAGCACACCGGTGATGCGGGTGCGGGTGGTCTGGGGCTTATCTGAAACAATGGCGATCTTTTCGCCGATCATGGCATTCAGCAGGCTGGATTTGCCCACATTGGCACGGCCCACAATGGCAATAAAGCCGGATTTGGTTTGGTTGTTCATACGTTTTATTCCTGTTCTTTGTTATTATTCTTTTTTTCTTGATAGGGCAGGCCGAACACCGCCCAAATTCCGATGACCGCAATGGCCAAAGGAATGACAAGCTGGCGGGGCTGCGCAAACATTGGGCGCAGCACGGCGGGCTGCCAAAAAAGGGCCATTCCCACCAAAACGGCAGCCACCGCCAAAGCCAGCACTGCGGCGGCAGCGGCATCCTTGATGCGCCCGGCGCGGGGGTCATGGTCAGGGCCGCACAGGTCGACCTGTTCCTCGATGGCCGAGTTGAAGAGCTCGGCGGCGATGACCGCACCGATGGTCAGCCACAGCAGGGCCTGTTCCGCCCGGGAAAGGTCAAACCGGCCCGAAAGCCACACCGCCAAAGCGGCGGCGGTCAGGTGGATGCGGAGGTTGCGTTCGGTGCGCAGGCAGCGGCAAAAGCCCAGCCACGCCCACCGGAAGCTGTTCAAGATCGGTTTCATTTTGCCCCCTGTCAGTTATCTTCCTCCATCACATAGCTGGCGTCGCGCACCAGGCCCAAACGGGTCAGCACGGCCTCTTCTTTTTCACGCATACGCACCGATTCCAGCCCCTCTTCGTGGTCATAGCCCAACAGGTGGAACATGGAATGAACGGTGAGGAAGCCGATCTCGCGCCGCAGGCTGTGGCCAAAGGCCTTGGCCTGTTCATCGGCACGCTCCAGCGAGATAACGATATCCCCCAGCAGCTTGGCGCCGGTGTCGGGGTTGACGTCATACACCCCATCCTGCCCCAGGGGGAAGGAAAGCACATCGGTGGCCGAATCGATGTTGCGGAATTCGGCATTGAGCTGGCGGATCTGGGCATTGTCCAAAAAGCTTACGCTTACTTCGGCACTTCCCTGGAAGCGCTCTTCGGCAAGGGACGCGGCGCAGCAGCGGCGGATCAGCATACGGATGCCGGTGGGTACTTTGAATGTGTGTTGTCTGTCCGAAATGATTACTTTAACCTTTTCCATAGCCGTTCTTCTTTTTTGCCTCCTCGGAATATTTTTCGTAAGCCTTGATGATCTCCTGCACCAGGCGGTGACGGACAACGTCCTTTTCGCTGAAGCGCAGGATGGCGATATCTTCCACCTGCTTGAGCACGCGGGCAGCTTCCACCAGGCCGCTGCGGCGGGCGTCGGGCAGGTCGATCTGTGTTACGTCACCGGTGATGACCGCCTTGGAGCCAAAGCCCAGACGGGTCAGGAACATTTTCATCTGTTCCGGGGTGGTGTTTTGGGCTTCGTCCAGGATGATGAAGGAATCGTCCAGGGTGCGGCCGCGCATATAGGCCAGGGGGGCCACTTCAATGCTGCCCCGTTCCTGGTAACGCTGAAAGTTTTCGGCCCCCAGCATATCAAACAGCGCGTCGTAAAGGGGGCGGAGGTAGGGGTCCACCTTGTTCTGCAGGTCGCCGGGCAAGAAGCCCAGTTTTTCGCCTGCTTCCACTGCCGGACGGGTCAGGATGATACGGTTGACCTCGTGGGCGCGGAAGGCGCGCACCGCCATGGCCACCGCCAGATAGGTCTTGCCGGTGCCGGCGGGGCCAATGCCAAAGGTGACGATATTTTTGCGGATGCTGTCGATGTAGTTTTTCTGCCCCAGGGTTTTGGCCTTAACAGGCTTGCCGCTGCTGGTGATGCAGACCACATCCTGCGCCAGCGAGGAAATGTTCTCCTCCTGGCCGTCGTCCACCAGGCTCATCATATAGCGTACATTCTGGTCGGTCAGGGCCTCGCCTTTTTCGATGTATTGCAGCAGGCCTTCCACCGTGCGCACCGCCAGGGGCACCTTTTCCACCGGGCCGGCCACCTTGATCTCGGTGCCGCGGCAGACAATGCTTACATCAAAGTGCTGCTCCACAAGGCGGATATTCTCATCATAGTTTCCAAACAGAACCAGGGCATGTTCCATGCGGTCAAAATTTACGATTTGTTCCATCATAGGCTGTGATCCTTTGCTTTTGATAGGTTGACCGGGTGCAGGGCATACTCCCACACCTTACAATCTATTTTAGTATACCACAAAGCGGCCGTCCTTGCATTAAATTTTAGACAAAAAAAGCCCCGGCATAGCCGGGGACTTTCTCTTTCTTTTCAGTTGGTGCGGTTTTTCTTGGATGCCAGGAAGAAGATGGCCCCCAAAACGATCCAGATGATCAGACAGATGTAGGACTGCTTGCCCAGCGAGCAGTTGAACATGGGGATGGGAACCAGCAGCAGCACCAGGAAGGCGATGGCCATCACCACACCGATGATGCCGGTTACAATGGTGGACTTGTTCTTTTCGCGGATGGCGTACTTCAGGGCGGCGGCCGAGGTGTAGCCGTAGCCGATGGCAGCGCCGGTGGAGGACATATCCACGATCCAGCCCAAAGCGGTGCGCCCAAAGAAGGGGGCAATCAGGGCGATGACCAATACAAACAGGATGGCGTTGGCAGGGGTGTTGTACTTGGGATGCAGCTTGCCGAACCACTTGGGCAGCACATTTTCCTTCGCCATGGAATAAAGCAGGCGGCTGGTGGCCATATAGAAGCCGATGATGCCCGAAAGGATGGCGGCCAGAACGGCAATGCCGATAAAGAGCAGGCCGGCAGTGCCCAGCAGCTGGTGTGCCGCATGGAAGGTGGGCAGCGAGATCAACCCGCTCAGGTTGCCCAGGTCATTTACATACTCCACCCAGTTGGCATAGCCTTCGGGAACGACGGCGGCGGTGACGGTATTCAGCAGAACATAAACCGCGGCACCAAACAGAATGGAAACGACCATGATGACCTTGGTCTTTTTGTGGGAAAATTTAAGTTCCTCGGCAGCCTGGGGAACGGTGTCAAAGCCAACGAAAGCCCAGGGGGCCACAGCCACGACCGCCAAAATCGCCGAAAGCTTGCTGGTGCCGGGGTAATAGGCGGGGGCAAGGTTGCTCAGGCTTGCCTCGGGGCTGAAGATGGCGGCAACAGTGATGATGGCAACGCCGCCCACCAAAGCCACAGCCAAACCGGTCTGGAAAACACCTGCGGTTTTTACCCCACGAATGCTCATAATGCCAAAGGCTACCAGAGCCACCACGGCCAGGCAAATTTCGCCGAAGAAGATGTCGTATCCGGCAACGGTGTACTTAAAACCCACCTGGAAGATACCGCCCATCAGGTTGCGGCCGATAAGGGCCAGAGCAGTACCGTTAAGGGGAACGATGGCCAGATAAGAAAGCCCCAAAAACCAACTGCAGATAAAAGCATGGTTTTTGCCAAAGGCTTCGTTGGCATAGGTAAATTCGCCGCCGGCCACGGGGTGGTGATTGATCATAAAGCTGTAGTTGAAGGCAATGACGATCATGACCAGTGCGGCAATACCCATGGCGATCAGGGTACCCATGGGGCCGGCCTTTACCAGAAAGGTGTTACCGGGCATTACAAAGGCGCCCCAGCCGATGATGCAGCCGAAAGCCAGCGCCCAAACATTCAGGGGCGAAAGCTGTTTCTCCAGTTTTACTTCTTTTTCAGGCATTGTGTTTCCTCCTAAACCGGAAGGCGAAAAACCGCCTCCCAACAATGGTATCGCCCCAGGGGGCAAAAAGGGATCGTGCCATTTTTTCCAGTATACCATAAAAAACCGTTGGATGCATCATTCCGCCCCATCCTTTACAAAAATTTCGGACTGCACCGAGATCAGCTCTTCCGCCAAATAATTTGCCCGCAGCCGGTACACCCCTTCTTCCGCTGAAATATCCTCCTGTTTTTCCAGCACCACAGCGCCGCCCAAATTCTCCTGTTCCAGCGCCTGAAGCTGCTGCCGCGCCCGGGCCGCCGCCTGTTTTCGGCTCAGGGTCACGGTTTCTTCCTCCAGCAGCAAATACTGCCTTTTTCCCACCGAAAGGGGAGTTTCCAGCCCCATTATGGTAATTGGCCTGTACATCCTTTCCAGCCGGAACCTGCCCTGGGGCGGTTTGCCCACCCACAGGGGGATCTCGATGCCCCCCAGCTTCAGGCTGTAGCGGCGCAATACTTTGGTCATCCGTGTTTGGGTCTGTTCCAAAGGGATCTCGACCTGCAGGGTGTGGTTTGTGCGGGCGGTGATGTCGGCCCGGGCCGCCACCAGGTGCATATCGTGGGAGGCGTCCTCCACCACCCCGCTGACCAGAATATCCCCCTGGGCCACGGCATCCCCCACCGCCACCATGCTTTGGCCCAAATAGACCTGCATTTTTACGATCTGCCCCCCGCGGGCGGCCACCACATTGCAGGGGGTAGGTTTATCCACAATTTCGGGGGGCAGCACCCGTTCCTGCACCTGCACCACGGCGGTGCTGCCCTGCAGGTTCACCGCCACCCAGCCCAGGTCGCTCAGCTCCATCATCATGCGCCGTTCCACACTGCGCACGTCAATTTGGCTGCAGCGCACCCCCGGCTTCACCCCCAGCTTTTCCAGGGTCTGCAGGATCTGGTCGGTTTCCAGCCTGCTGTTGCCCACCACCCTGACATTCCACAAAAACAGCGAGGAAAAGGCCAGCGCCCCGACACAAAGCACCACGCCTACCGCCAGGCCCCACCGCCTGCGGCGTTTTTTCAGCCAGAAGGGCAGCCCGTGGCGTTCCAGCACCCGCAGCCGCACCCCGGCTCCCCGGGCACAGGGCCGCAGCCTGCGGTAGTGACGGCACTGTGCCGAAAATTCGCAGCATTCGCCCCGGCGAACGCCATCCCACAGGGGCAGCCCCCGCATGGCGCACAGGTTGATGAACCGTTCGGGAAATCCTCCCGTTATCCTAAAGCGCACCCATCCTTTGAAAAAGCGGATCATTCCCCTCATGGTCGGCCTCCCTTTCAGCCCTCATAGCGAATTTCCAATATGGTTCCGGTCACCACCGCCGTGGAGGAAGAAAGGCAGCGCAGCTCCAGCCCGGTTCCGATAAAGGAAACGATGCGCCGCCCGCAGCTTAGGCGGATGAACTCCTCGCTGTAGGAAAGCACCCCTTTGCATCCCTCCAGCACCGCCTGGCCGTCATCCAGCACCTCCAGGTGCACATCGGGCAAAAAGGTGCTTTTCTGGTCATCCAAAAACTCCCGCAACCCCGCAGAAATGCCTTTGGGCGCCTTGGGCCGTTTGAAGTCTTTTTTTGTTTTTGCCGTCATTTTTTCTCCTCCTTTTTGTCACAGGGCCTTCGGTGCATGATATGCCCCGCAATGCCTGTCCTATTTCCCCAAATAATTCCCCCCGCCCGCCGCATATACTGTGGCATCATCCCCAGGAGGAACTTTGCAATGAAAGAACGACTTTACGCTATGCTCAACGCCATTGGGGTGGTGCTGTTTGCCGTGGCGCTGCTGGGCTTTTCCCCCCTTACCACACGGGGCATCAGTCAGGGGCTTGCCCTCTGCGGCCGGGTGCTCATCCCCTCCCTGTTTCCCTTTATGGCTTTGGCGGTGTTTGTGGGCCGCAGCCGGGCCGGGGCGGTTTTCTGCCGCCTGTTGGGGCCGCTGTGCCGCCGCTGGCTGCGGCTGCCCCCGCAGTTGGCCCCTGCAGTGCTGATGAGCTTTATCGGAGGGTACCCCGTTGGCGCCCGGATGCTGGCCGGCATGCTGGACCGGGGGGAAGCCACTCCGGAGCAGGCCCAGCGCATCCTTTCCTTTGCTATAACTCCCGCCCCCTCCTTCGCCATTGTCACCCTGGGGGCGGGGCTGATGGGCAGCACAAAGGCCGGAACCATCCTCTACGGCTGTCATCTGTTCACTGCCCTGCTGCTGGGGGGATGGTACGCCCGGCGCAGCAAAACGCCCCAAACCATGGAAACAAAAAGCTCGTCTCCCCTGCCCTTTTCGGCTGCCCTGGTAGAAAGCACCTCCGCGGCGGTGGAGGGAATGCTTTCCATTTGCGGCTTTGTGCTGCTTTTTTCCACCCTGCTTTCCTTTTTGCAGGGCTGCGGGGCCACACAGCTTTTCGGGAAGGTCGTCGCCTTTCTTTCCTGCGGAAAGATCAGCGCCGAGGCTGCAGCCGCCGCCCTGTGCGGTCTGCTGGAGATCACCTGCGGGGCATTTGCCTGCCAAACCCTAAGCTGGCAGGGCATCTGTGTTCTGCTCCCCTTTCTGGCCAGCTTCGGCTCCCTTTCGGTGTTGTGCCAGGTCAGCGCCTGCCTGAACGGCCGCGGGGTCAGCACCGCCGCCCTGCTGTGCGGGCGGTTGACGCACGGGTTTTTGTCAGCCTTGATGGCCGCCCCCCTGCTGTGGCAGTTTTCACCCAGCGTGGAGGCCCTTGCCCGTCCCGCCCAGCCTTTGGGCGGCTCCGCCCCCGTTCTTTCCACCCTGGCCCTGCTGGGGATGTGCAGTCTGTTTCTGCTCAGTTTGGAAGGGACCGCCCCCGCCAAAAAGTTTCCTTCCAAAAGCGCAAATTTTTGACAAAAGCCATCCTGTTCTTGCAACAATCAGCCAAAACCATTACACTATTCTTATAGACAAAAAATTTGTCGCCGACCCATGAGGTAAAAGACAGAGGAAGGAACAACGGCCATGCCGAAAAACGAATTGTTTGGAAAACACATCGACCCCGCCTGCTGCTATTGCGAGCACAGCACCCCCACCGGGAATGAACGGGTGCTGAACTGCCGCTATAAGGGCAAGGTAGAGCCCGGCGCAAGCTGCCGCCGCTTCTGCTATGACCCGCTGCGCCGGGTGCCCACCCGCCAGGTCTTTCTGCCCAGCTACGGCTCAGAGGAGTTTAAGCTGTAACATTGGTGTGTTTTCCTTCCGGAGGAACCCTGTTATGCGAAAAATCGTCTATGTACTGCTGCCGGTGGTCTTTTTGCTGGTCATTCTGTTCTGTGCCGTTTTTGCCGGGGCACAGATGCTGCGGTTTGCCACCGATCTTCCACCCGCCCAAACCTTCACCCTGGCCGAAAAAGGCCGGGCTTTGGTCATCTCCACCGCAAGCGATGGGGATTTTCCTTCCGCGCCCGGGTTGGGCAGCAAAGAACTGAAGGCCGAACTGGACGGCTTGCTTGACCATGCCCAGCAAAACGGATTTGAAGCCGTTTATTTTGAAGTGACCGACGGCAACTCGGTCTTTTTCCGTTCCAAAACCCTGCCCGCCAGCGCCGCCTGGGTGGGCGAAGAAAAAACCTTTACCCTGTTTGACCCTCTGGCCTATCTGTGCAGCCGCGCCGCCCAGCGGGGTGTGGAACTTTACGCCCTGGCAGAAATTTCTGCCGAAGAGCAGACCACCCTATGCACCGAATTGGCCGGCTACACCCTTTCGGGCGTGGTTCTTGCCAATGTTGAAAATTTGAATGATCCGGCCGCTTTTTGCCGCTCGGTCTCTTCCGCCATGGCGGAAACGGACCCCCAGCGCAAATTGGGGCTTATTTTTGACGAATCCAGGCTGGACCCTGAAACGGTAAATGAACTGGCCGGGGAGGGCATCCTCGATCTGGTGCATCCCATTATCGCCGCCGGTGCTTCCGACCGTTCCTATGGCGCCGCCCTGACCGAATGGTCCGACGCCATGAAGGGGACCGACGCCAAGCTTGCCATTTATCAGGATATGACCGGCCTTAACTCTCAGACCGTGCGGGACGAGCTTGGCAACCGTTTGACGACGGCCTCGTTGAACGAATCGGTTTCGGGGGCCGTTTTCAGCCATCTGGGGGCATTCCGGCAGCAGCCGGTTTATGCCGAGGCAGCCCTCAGCCATTTTGCCGCAGCCGACCCGCTGCCCTCCATTGACCTCAGCTTTTCGCAGGAGCTGGGCATCCACGCCCCCGCCCAGGAAACCATCCGGCTGCCCAACAGCTACACCACCTATTTTGTTTCGGGCACCTCCGACCCCGGCCAGCCCCTTTTTATGGACGGCGAGGAACTGGAACGCACCACCACCAACGGGGTTTGGGGCGTGCAGGTGGAACTGAAAATGGGAAGAAATGTTTTCACCTTTGCCCAGGGCGACCAAACCGCCAAAGTGACCATCGAGGTCTATAATCCCAACAACACTGCTCCAAAGCCCATCGACCGCATCACCGAAAGCAGCATTTTCCCCACCGGGGACCGCGCCTACCGGTCAGGCGAAGAAATTACTTTTACCTGTGTTGCCCCCTCGGGCGCACGGGTGGTGGCCAACATCAACGGCGCACCGGTCGCCATGACCCAGCGGGCCGCCACCGCCATGTGGGGCATCCCCGCCACCTTCAGCGCCAGCTATGTCATGCCTTCCGTTTCGGCCCAGGAAGTGACCGACCTGGGTAACATCACCTATACCCTTGCCCACAACGGAACCACCACCGAATACACCTCGGCCGGCCATTTGCTGGCCGCCGGCCAGGAGGCCGATATCGTTGCCGAGGTAAAAACCGTTATGACCGGGCTTTACAACGCCCCCACCGGGGACGGCAACCTTGCCGCCAACCTCAACCGCGGCACCCGCGTGAGCCTGTGCGGAGAATACCAAAACGGACGAGCCCTGCTGGAAGACCGGGATGTCTACATTCCCCTTGCGGATATCACCATCCTGACCGGAAAACAGGAGGCCCGGCAGCACTATAAATTCTTGGAACTGCGCAAAACCGAAAAGGGCGAAGAACTGGTGCTGGACGGTGGCCTCAATGCCGCCTACCCCACCTATGAAAACGGTCTGCTGACCATCACCCTGGCCGATACCGTGGTGGAAGGGGCCGACAGCGGCCTTACCATCCTCGAAATTGACCCCGCCGACCTGAGCAAGAGCAGCATCCAGTCGCCCAGCGGCTTGTTCTCCCGCATCACGGTGCAAAATGACCCGGACGGCAGTGCCACCTTTTCGTTCCGGCTACTGCCCGGCGTTTTTCTTTCCGGCTGGGATGCCTATATAAACCAGGACGGGCAGGCCGTGCTGTACTGCCAGCGGATGCCCTCCCTTTCCAACGAATATGCCAAGCCTTTGCAGGGCATCACCATCATGGTGGACCCCGGCCACGGCGGCGGCGACATCGGTGCGCCGGGCGCCGCAGGGGCGGGCGGCCCCAGCGAAGCGCAGGTCAACCTGGCCCTTGCCCATATGCTGCGCTACCGTTTGCAGCAGCTTGGGGCCGAAGTGATCATGACCCGCACCGATGACAGCGGCAGCACCATCTATGACCGCTACGAGCTGGGCCAGCGGCTGCGCCCCGACCTGTACATAGCGGTGCACCACAACAGCCTGGCTGTTCACCGCGACGCCAACGAGATTTTCTTCACCACCGGGTATTACTTCTATCCCCAGTCGGAACAGCTTGCCAAAGCCGCGGTGGAGGAGACCCACCGCCGCACCGGGCGTGATATGCTCGAGGCCAGCTACGCCGCCTATTATGTCACCCGCATGACCTACGCTCCCTCGATCTTGTTCGAAACCGGATTTGTTTCCAACCCCAGGGAACAGCAGGACTGCTGCGACAGCAACACCATCTATCAAACCGCCTGCGGCCTGGCTGATGCCATCTGCCAAACCTTTGAACTGCCCTACACCCAAGCAACCGAAGGAGAAGCCCAATGAGTTTTTCGCTGAAAAACGCCCACACCCGCCGTCTGTTGGCGGCTTTGCTGGCCAGCGCCACCCTGGTGAACGCCGGGGTGTTCTATGGCGTGCGCAATGTGGGCACGCTGGTGCTGGTGGGGCTTACGGCCCTGCTGTGGGGGCGGTATCTCACCGCAAAAGGCTACGGCCCACACTGGTTGGCAGACGCCTGCAAATGGCTCTGCCGCATTGGATGGGGCTTCTTTTTGGGGTGCAGCATCATCATGTACGCCCTGACCTGGGCCAAGGCCCTCCCGGCCGACTCCGGAGCCGCCGTTATTGTGGTGCCGGGGGCGCAGGTGAATGGCAGCCGCCCCAGCCTGATGCTGCAAAACCGCCTGGACCGCGGCCTGCAGCTTTGGCGGCAGCACCCGGGCAGCGTTTTGGTCGTCACCGGGGGCAGGGCCGAAGGCGCCCCCTATTCCGAGGCCGAAGTGATGGCCCTGTATCTTACCCAAAACGGCGTTGACCCCGAAGCTATCTATTTGGAGGACAAGGCCACCAACACCCGAGAAAACTTCCGCTTTGCCGCGGAAATCATCGAAGAAAACCACCTGCAAGGGCCTGTGGTCATCGCCACCGATGCCTTCCACCAAACCCGCTGCCGCCTGTGGGCCGCACGCTATGGGTTAAATGCCTACTCGGCCATCTGCGTGCCCTGTTGGGGCATCGCCCCGGTGTTCTGGCTGCGGGAGGTCTGCGGCATCGCCCATTTTTACGTGTTCTGCTGATTTTTAGAAAGGAGGCCCCCGGATGAACTGCCTTGTGATGGAAAGCCCCATCGGCAAGCTGACCCTTTGCGCCAATGCCGACGACACCGCCCTGACCCACATCCGCTTTGGCGAAAAGCTTGCGGCCGGGGACGAGCTTTGTTCCACCCCGCTGCTGCAGCGGGCCGAAGAACAGCTCGGCGAATATTTTGCCGGGCAGCGCAAAGAGTTCGACCTGCCTTTGGCCCCTGCGGGAACTCCCTTTCAGCAGTGCTGCTGGCAGGCGCTGTGCGCCATCCCCTATGGCCGAACCCGCAGCTATGGCGACCAGGCCAAGGCGGTGGGCAACCCCAAGGCCAGCCGGGCCGTGGGCATGGCCAATAACCGCAATCCCCTGCCCATCGTCATCCCCTGCCACCGGGTGGTGGGCAGCAGCGGAAAATTGGTGGGCTACGCCGGGGGCTTGGGCATCAAAGAGGCCCTGCTGGCGCTGGAAGCCCAAAACAGCCCCGGCTGGGCAGAAGAAGAATAAAAAAGACCGCTCCATCGCAGCCGATGGGGCGGTTTTCGTTTTCAAGCCTTCTCCCGGGAGAAGGTGGATTTGCCGTAAGGCAAAGACGGATGAGGGCAACAAAAGCCTCCCTGTATTTGTAGGGGCGGGGTTTTACTCCGCCTGTTGGCCTGCCCGTAACTTGCGGGAGGAGCAGAGCCCC
>JAGAPB010000122.1 GCA_017847995.1 Oscillospiraceae bacterium | reverse complement strand
GGTTCGAGTCCCTGAAGGCCCACCATTACGAAACATAGGGGTATAGCTCAGCTGGTAGAGCAGCGGTCTCCAAAACCGCGTGCCGAGGGTTCGAATCCTTCTGCCCCTGCCACTTTGCTTCTTCGGTCAAAGACCTTGTATATATGCTGCTATAGCTCAGTAGGTAGAGCGCGTCCTTGGTAAGGACGAGGTCAGCAGTTCAAATCTGCTTAGCAGCTCCAAAAATCCCGAGTGCATTTCGCATTCGGGATTTTTCTTTGCCTAAAAACACATAAAATGAACTCCCTTTCACGCATCGGAAAGGGAGTTTCTTTGCTTTATGCAGCTTTATACAAGGGTGGGAACGATCTCAGCCAGCTTGGCTGCAAAATCGGCGTGGGCTTTTTTGGTGAAGTGGAGATAGTCTACCTTGTTGAATTCCGCAATGCCCTGGGCATCCAGCCAGGCACAGCCCTGCGCTTTGGCAACAGGTTCCATCCATTTTGCAAGTTCGCGGGATTTTTCGGCGCAGCCTTTGCCCATGGAGGCCCCGGCAGGGATCAATTCCCGCTGTTCATCGATGTGGGGAGGGCAGATGACCAGAATATTCGGTCCTTTGCTGCCCCAACAGGGTGTGGCCTTTGCCTTGCCGATCAACCGGTCCATACCCTTGGCGATGCAAGCGGCATTGCAGCCAAAGCGTTCTTTGGTGTCATTGGAGCCCAGCATCAAAATCAGCAGGTCTACCGGCTCATGGCTCATAAGGATGGGGTCAATGACCTCAATGGCAGACATTCCCTCATGCAAAGGGTCGGAGAATACGGTGGTTCGGCCCGAAAGACCTTCTTCTATTACCAAATAATCGCTGCCCAAATGCTGCTGCAGCAGGCAGGTCCAGCGTTCCTCTTCGTTGAAGCGGGTTCCTCCATCGGCGCAGTCGGTGAGGTCGGCGCAAAGACCGTGGGTGTTGGAGTCACCAAAACAAACGATGTGCTTTTTCATTGGGATCATCCTTTCTGAACAATATCTTCTACCGTCAAAAACCTGTCATCGGCCCGGAATTTGATTTCAAATCCGGCAAATTCCATGCCGTAAACCCGGCCGGCATCGCTTTGATAGGCGGGACGGGGGTCTTGGGCCAGAACGTCCAGCAAAGCTTCACGGCGGTCCTCCGGCAGGCGTTCCAGCAGTTCGGAGGGGCAGTTGACTTCGATGACCCCTTCCTTGGTTTGCAGGGCAAAGCCGCCGGTGGCCTCGGTGTGACAGTCCACATAGGGCAGATAGGGCTTGATGTCATAGATGGGGGTGCCATCCATCAAATCGGCACCGCTGATGTGCAAAACGGGGCCTTCCGGGCTGTCTAGTTCGATGCGCTCCAGCTTGACTGACGAAAGCCCAATGGGGTTGGGACGGAAGGGGGAACGGGAGGCAAAAACCCCCATGCGGGTGTTGCCGCCAAGCCGGGGAGGACGCACAGTGGGAGACCAATCTTCCCGCACTGCTTCTGAGAACTTCCAGATCAGCCAGATGTGGGAGTAGCCCTCCAGGCCGCGGAATGCTTCGGCCACACGGTATTCCGGCTCAAAAACAATGCGTGCCTTCAGCGAATCCACCAGCCCACTTTGGCGTGGAATGCCAAATTTGGTGGTAAAGTCGCTGCGAATATGTGCGATGATCTTCATTTGGTCTGCCATGCCGCATACCGCCTTCCAAACAGTGTTCTTTCCTATTATACATAATGAATCGCCCAAATGGCAAACTTTTCTTTTCGGCATTGCGCGGCGGTAGAGGATACAGTATAATGAATTCAGAATCTGACGCCGGGAGGAGAAAAGAATGGATTGTCTGTACGAAACTTTTACGGTTTTTTCCTTTGATGAATACAAAAAGTTTGTTGATGCGACTTCAAAACGAAAGCAGAGCAATATACTGCTTGCCGTTGTTTCGCTTTTTTTGATCATCGTGGGTATTGTACAAAAAACGCCAATCATGTTTGTTTTGGCAGTGATCTATCCTGTTCTGATGCTGTTTTCACAGAAAAAAGGGATGGAAAGAGCCTACAAAAATATTCCTGCGATGCACGATGCCAGAGTTGATTTTCGGTTCTATGACGATCATTTTGTAAAAGTATTCGGCGAAAGCGAAGAGCAGCTTGAATACGAAAAACTGTATAAAATCATTGAAACCGAAACCAACTTCTACCTGATGATCAGCAAAACACAGGGCTTTGTGCTGGTGAAAAACAACATGCCCGAAGGATTGGTCGAATTTATCAAAACCATCCAATAATAAGAAAAGAAAAAACCTCCTGAGCCGACTGGCCCGGGAGGTTTTCTTTTGTCTGTTTATTTGCCGCCATAGGGCAGGAAACCCACTTTTTTGTAAACCTTGTTCAGGGTGCGGTAGGCGAAGCGGGAGGCGGTTTCGGCGCCATTCTTGCAGATCTCGTCCAGATGGGCGGGATCCTTCATCAGGCGGTCATATTCCTCGCGGATGGGCTTGAGGGCGTCGGCTACGGTCTGGCCGACAGCCAGCTTGAAGTCCCCGTAACCCTTGCCTTCAAATTCCTTTTCAATTTCGGCATAATCCTTGCCGCTGAAGGCTGAATAAATGGACATCAGGTTGTTGATGCCGTCCTTGCCTTCGCGGTAAACCACCTGGGCCTCGCTGTCGGTAACGGCAGACTTGAACTTCTTGATGATCTGGTCTTCGGTATCCAGAATGGCGATGCAGCCCTTGGGGTTGGGGTCGGATTTGGACATCTTCTTGTCGGGGTTCTGCAGCGACATAACACGGGCGGCCTTTTTGGGGATGAAGGGTTCGGGAACGGTGAACAGGTTGGGATAAAGGCCGTTCATGCGGTTGGCAATGTCGCGGGTGATCTCCAGGTGCTGCTTCTGATCGGCGCCAACAGGAACAACGTCGGCCTGATAGAGCAGGATGTCAGCAGCCATCAGGGCGGGATAGGTGAACAGGCCGGCATTGATGTTGTCGGCATAGCGGGCCGATTTATCCTTGAACTGGGTCATGCGGGAAAGCTCGCCAAACTGGGTGTAGCAGTTGAGCACCCATGCAAGCTGGGAATGGGCGGGAACATGGCTCTGGATAAACAACAGGCTGCGTTCGGGGTCGATGCCGCAGGCCAGCAGGATGGCAACCATTTCACGGGTGTTCTTGCGCAGGGCGGCAGGCTCCTGGCGCACAGTGATGGCATGCAGGTCGGCTACGGCAAAAATGCAGTTATAATCGTCCTGCATTTCGGCCCAGTTTTTAACAGCACCCAGATAGTTGCCCAGGGTGATAACGCCGGTGGGCTGAATGCAGGAAAGACAGATCTTCTTCTTTTTGGTGGCGGAAACAATTTCACTCACAGTGGTTTTCCTCCTTAAAATTCCTGGGTCATCTTGCCCAAAATTTCGATGCCACGGACAATACCTTCATCCGAGGGGGTAGAGAAGTTAAGACGAATGGAATGGGTGTGGCTGCCGGGCTGCACCGCAAAGGCTATGCCGGGCACCACTGCGACCTTGTTCTGCACTGCCTGGTTGCAGAAGCCCATCATGTCAACCTGCTCGGGCAGGTCGCACCACAGGAAGAGGCCGCCTTCGGGGCGGGTAAAGCGTACCGATTTGCTGAAGTGTTCTTCCATGCAGGAGGTCATCAGGCTGACCTTGCGGCGGTAGATGTCGTTGAGCTTGGCAATGTGGGCGTCCATATCGGTGCTGCGCAAAAAGCGGTCGCAAACCATCTGGGCCCAAATGTTGCTGTGCACGTCGCTGGCCTGCTTGGCAACAATGATCTTTGCCAGCAGGGGCTGGGGGGCAATGACATAGCCGATACGCATGCCGGGAGAGATGATCTTGGAAAAGCTGCCGCAGTAAACAACGATGCCCTCTTCGTCCATGCTTTTGATGGAGGGAACGCTTTCGCCGCTGTAGCGCAGTTCGCCGTAGGGGTTGTCTTCCATGATCATAACGCCGTACTGCTTGGCCAGGGCGTAGATGGCCTGGCGCTTTTCCAGGCTGGTGGTGTAGCCCGAGGGATTCTGGAAGTTGGGGATGACGTAGATAAAGCGGGTGCTGGGGTTTTCCTTCAGGGCCTTTTCCAGCAGCTCCAGGTTCATGCCGTCCTCTTCCATGGGGATGCCCACCAGGTTGGTTTTATAGGAACGGAAGGTGTTCAGCGAGCCGATAAAGGAGGGGTCCTCGCAGATAACGGTGTCCCCTTCGTTGCACAGGCATTTGGTGGTCAGCTCGATGCCCTGCTGGGCGCCGGAGCAGGTGATCAGGGCGTCATCGCCGTGGAACAGATTCTCGTGGCGGCAGGCAAAATCCTTGATGGATTCACGCAGCAGGGGGTACCCTTCGGTGATGGAATACTGCAGGGCAGTAATGGGTTCCTTTTCCAAAATTTCGGCCGAAATTGCGGCGATTTCTTTGGCGGGAAATGCCTCAGCAGCGGGGTTGCCGGCGGCAAAGGGGATGATGGAAGGGTCGGATGTGGCCTTCAATATCTCACGGATGGCGGAAGGCTGCAGCGAGGCCATTCGATCGGAAATATGATAATTCATAATAACGCCTCCTTATACGATACCCTTTATTTTACCACAACAGTGGGATGAAGTAAACCGCGCAAAGCGGCGCCGCGGCACAAAAATACCCACTTTTTGCACAAGGGGGCATCCTTCGCCAAAGGCTGCGTCCGGTCGCCCTCTTTCCCTGTCTGTCCACGACCCTTTTTGCGTTTTGTCCGTTTTACAATACCAATAACGAACAAAGTGACCCTTGGGGGCAACATACAAGGATATGAGGTGAAACCATGAAAAATTCCACCGAATTTGTTGGAATGACAGTTGTAAAACGGCTGCGGGTCAGCCTTGCCAATGACCCCGCCCTGCTGCGCAGGATTTTTGCCGCGGTGTGGGGGTTGGTGTATGCCCGGGCGGGGATATTGGGCATCACAGGCTCCTTTGGCGCGGCGCTGGTGGCCGGCGTGGGCTATGACGACACCCTTTATGCCTGCTTTGGGGCGGCTGCGGGCTACCTGCTGGTGGCCGATCCCTCGGCCAATGTGGGCTTTTTGCTGCTGTGCGCCATTGCGGCGGGGGTCAAGCTTGTTGCCGGGCGGAACTGGTGGAACATCCACTCCTGGGCACCCTGCGGCATTGCCGGGATAAGCGCCCTGCTGGTGGGTTTTCCGGTGCTGTTTTTGACCGGTTCCCAAATCACCGATTACGTCATTCTGGCGGCACAGGGGATCCTTGCGGTGGCAACGGCCTATTTTGTTTCCCGCCTGTATGTGGCGGGTGAGCTGGTGCTGACCCGGCGGGGCAGGATGGCCGACACCGCCCTTGTGATCTGCCTTTGCATCTTTGCCGGGGGCCTGGTCAGCCTTGAGGCAGCCGGGGTTTCGGCCGGGCGGGCGGCAGCGGTTTTGCTCACCGTCTGCGCGGGCTATGCCCTGGGCGGGGCCAACGGTGCGGCGGTGGGGGCCGCCGGAGGGCTGGCGGTGGCCTTTGTTTCGGGCAACTTCAGCGTCACCATCGCCCTGTATGCCCTGGGCGGGCTTTTTGCGGGGGCTTTCCGTCCCCTGGGAAGAATGGGCAGCGCCGTGGCTTTCATCCTCTGCAGCGGATTTGTCATGCTGGCGGCGGGACGCCAGATGCCCCTCAGCTCCTTTATCGAGGTGCTGATCGGAACGGTGGGGTTTATCGCCCTGCCCGAAAGGCTGCTCAGCCGTGTGGTGCGGGCCTTTGCCCCCGAAGCCCTTGACGAGGGTGCGGCACGGAGGATCATTTCCAAACGTTTGCAGGGTGGGGTGGAGGCCCTGCGGGCCATCGGCGCCGACACCCGCCAGGTGGCCCTGACCCTGGAGGCCAAATCCGGCCCTGGGCTGGCGGACTTACCCGATACCATCTCCGGCAAGATTTGCCGCCGCTGCCCAAAGAATACCCTTTGCTGGACCCAAAACTACGGGGAGACCCAAACGGTCATCAACAATCTGGTGGAGCAGATCCGGCGGGATGACGCCCCCCACCTCGACCTGCTGCCCGACTGGTTTGTGCAGCGCTGTACCCAGCCCGCCAAACTGGCTCAGGCGGCAACCGAACAATACCACAATTTTGTGGCAAAGCTTGGGGCGCGCCGCAGGGTCAGCCGGGTGCGGTCGGTGGTCACCGACCAGTTTGAGGGGATGGCCATGTTCCTGGCGGGGATCGAGGAAGAGGTGAGAAATTGCACCCCCGCCGGCCCGGTGGTCAATGCCCGGGTGCGGGAAGCCTTTTCCCGCTGGGGGGTGGAACCCTTTGCCCTCAGCTGTGTTGTGGGCAGGGGACACCGGCTGCAAATTGAGGCAAAGCTGCCCCTGGCCGAGGGCCAGCGGGTGGACCGCAAGACCCTTTCCCGCCTGGTGGGGGAGGCCGCCGGGCGCAGTTTTGCCCCGGCGGTCACAACGGTAAAGGATGGCTGCCTGGAACTTGTTTTGCAGGAGCGCACCCGCTATAAGGCGGTGGTGGAGGGCTGCCAAAGCTCCCAGCGGGAGGGGACCATCTGCGGCGACACCTGGCGCAGCTTTACCACGGCGGATGGCAGGCTGCACATCCTGCTTTCGGACGGGATGGGCTGCGGTGGAAGCGCCTCGCTGGATTCGGCCATGGCGGTGGGGCTGATGGGCCGCCTGGTGCAGGCCGGGGCCGATTACCACAGTGCCCTGCACATGGTCAATTCGGCTCTGCTGGTCAAATCGGGCGAGGAATCCCTGGCCACACTGGATGCTGCTGTCATCGATCTTTATACCGGCAAAACCGAGCTTTACAAAGCCGGGGCGGCGCCCACCATTCTGCGCCAGGGCAAGCGGGCGGGAAGTGTGGAATCCATCTCTTCCCCTGCCGGGATCCTCAACGGGGCCCTGTTTGAGTGCAGCACGGTGACGCTGAAGGAAGGAGACTGGCTGGTGATGCTTTCGGACGGCGCCACCGCCGCGGGGGTGGACTGGATCACCGACGAGGTGGAGCATTATGTTCAGGAAAACCCACGTCAACTGGCCGAACGACTGGAACGGGCGGCCCGCCTGCGCCGCAGCGATGGCCGCAGCGACGACATCACCGTCATTTGCCTTCGTCTGGAGGCGGAAGGTTATTGATCGGGTGGATAATAAAGAATATATGTTCGAAAATTGTCTTCCAACTCCTTGCTTTTCCCATACGATTCGTTTATAATATTTTCAGAAAGTCCCCCGTAAAATTACCGTCCGGCGGGGGCAAAGCCTGGGGCGGAAGGCAGGAGGAAATTTCCATGGCAATCAGCAACGAAAAAGCCATCAGCGATAGAGAAAAAGCCCTTGAAACAGCCTTGAGCCAAATCGAGCGCCAGTACGGCAAAGGTGCTGTAATGAAGCTTGGCCAGAACGCCGCCCTGAACATCGAAGCCATTCCCACCGGCTCGCTGGCACTGGATGCCGCGTTGGGCATCGGCGGTGTGCCCCGTGGCCGAATCGTTGAAATCTACGGGCCTGAAAGCTCCGGCAAGACCACCGTTGCCCTGCACATCGTGGCCGAAGCCCAGAAGCGCGGCGGCAATGCCGTTCTCATCGACGTGGAACACGCTCTTGACCCTGTTTATGCAGCCGCTCTGGGCGTTGATGTTGAGTCGCTGCTGGTCTCACAGCCCGACACCGGCGAACAGGCTCTGGAAATTTGCGAAGCACTGGTGCGCAGCGGCGCCATCGACGTTGTTGTCATCGACTCGGTTGCCGCCATGGTCACCCGTGCCGAAATTGAAGGCGAAATGGGGGATACCCATGTTGGCCTTCAGGCCCGCCTGATGAGCCAGGCCCTGCGCAAGCTGACCGGCGCCATCAGCAAGAGCAACACCGTTGCCATCTTTATCAACCAGCTTCGTGAAAAGATCGGCGTCATGTACGGCAACCCCGAAACCACCCCCGGCGGCCGCGCCCTCAAGTTCTACGCCTCGGTGCGTATGGATGTTCGCCGCATCGAACAGCTTAAGAGCGGCGGCGAAATCATGGGCAACCGCACCCGTGTCAAGGTGGTCAAGAACAAGGTGGCCCCTCCCTTCAAGGAAGCTGAATTTGACATCATGTACGGCCAGGGTATCTCCAAGGAAGGCGAGCTGCTGGATATGGCGGTGCGTCTGGATATCATCAACAAGTCGGGTGCATGGTTCAACTATGGCGAGACCCGCCTGGGCCAGGGCCGCGATAATGTTAAGGCCTACATCCGCGATAACCCCGAATTCTTTGAAGAAATTGAAGCCAAGGTTCGCGAAAACTTCTCCAAGCTGACCGAAAAGCCCGGCACCGCAAAGGCCGGCCCCAAGAAGCTTGGCCGTGCTGTTTCCAACATGGATGTTACCGTGGAAGTGGACGATAAGAAATGATCTTAACCGATATAACGATGACGAAAAAGGGCCGCTGTGCCCTTTTTGTCGATGGTGAGTTTCTTTTTTCGGCTCACCCGGATATCTTTTTTGCCACCGGCTGGAAAAAGGGCCGGGAGGTAACGGTGGAGGAACTGGAAGAACTGCGCATGGCCAGCGAGGAACGCACCGCCAAGGATAAAGCGTTGGATCTGCTTTCCTATTCGGCCCGCACCAGCCGCCAGCTGTATGAAAAACTGGCCCGAAAAAGCGACCCCGAAGCCGCCGCCGCGGCGGTGGAACGCATGGAAGAGCTTGGCCTGGTGGATGACGCCGACTACGCCCGCCGCTTTGTGGCCGACAAACTCAATCTGAAGGATTGGGGCCTGCGACGCATCGAGCAGGAACTGCGGGCAAAGGGCGTGGACCAGCAGCACATCGATGCCGCTGTGGAAGAATTGGACTACGACGGTGCCGAGCGGCTTGCCGAAATTTTGCGCCGCAAGGGCAAACCCATCCCCACCGAACAGAAGGAACGCAATGCCCTTGTTGGCCGCTGGCTGCGGCAGGGCTATGACTACGAAGAGATCAAGGCTGCCTTTGGGCGGCTGAACGAGGATTAACTGCTTATGGCGATCAAAGTTGGAATGGTATCTTTGGGATGCTCGAAAAACCAGGTGGACGCGGAACTGCTGCTGGCATTGGTGGTAAAGGGCGGCTATGAACTGACTGCCGACCCCGCCGACTGCCAGGTGGTCATTATCAATACCTGCGGCTTCATCGAAGATGCCAAGCAGGAATCCATCAACACCATACTGGAATTTTGTGCCCTGAAGGAGGAAGGCAACCTCAAGGCTGTGGTGGTCACCGGCTGTTTGGCCGAACGCTACCGCCAGGAGCTGGCTGCCGAAATTCCCGAAGTGGACGTGATTTTGGGCATTGGCCGCAACAGCGACATCGTTGCCGCCATCGAGCGTGCCCTGGAAGGGGAGCGTGTGGTGGAAGCCGCCCCCAAGAACCTGCTGCCCCTGGAGGGCGACCGTGTTCTTTCCAACGCACCCTGGTACGCCTACGTTAAAATATCGGAAGGCTGCGACAACCGCTGCACCTATTGTGCCATCCCCATGATCCGCGGGCCTTTCCGCAGCCGCACCATGGAAAACATTGTGGCCGAGGTGGAAAAGCTGATCGCCTCGGGGGTCAAGGAGATCAACCTTGTTGCCCAGGACACCACCCGCTATGGCCTTGACCTCTATGGCAAGCTGATGCTGCCCGAACTGATCCGCCGCATCTGCAAGCTGCCCGGCCTGGTTTGGCTGCGCATTCTGTACTGCTACCCCGAACGCATCACCGACGAGCTGCTGGACACCATGGCCCAGTTGCCCCAGGTGGTGCCCTATCTGGATATTCCCATCCAGCACTGCAACAGCCGTGTGCTGCGCAACATGAACCGTGTGGGCGCCAGCGGTGAACTGCTGCGGCTGGTGGAACGCATCCGCCAAAAGCTGCCCGGTGTCACCCTGCGCACCACCCTGATCGCCGGCTTTCCCGGCGAAACCGAAGAAGAATTTGACGAGCTGCTCTGCTTTGTGCAGAAGGCGCGGTTTGAACGCCTTGGCTGTTTTGCCTACTCGGAAGAAGAAGGCACCCCCGCTGCCACCATGCCGGGCATGATCGACCTGGAGGAACGCCGCCGCCGCGCCAATGTGGTGATGGAAGCCCAAATGCAGGTGGCCTTTGACCTGGCCGAAAGCAAGGTGGGCCAGACCCTTACCGTGCTGGTGGAGGGCAAAGATTGGGACAACGACGGCCTGTGGGGCGGCCGCAGCAGCATGGATGCCCCCGACATCGACACCAAGGTGTGGTTCACCGCACCCGACACCATCCAGCCCGGCGACATGGTACAGGTGGAAATCACCGCTACCGAAGGGTATGATCTGGTAGGACATATGCTGTAAATTTACAGTTTCTTCATTTGCAAAGCACCAACACTGTGTTATACTATTAAAAGCTGAACCGGGCTGCGGCCCGGTTCGTTTTTCCCCGACTAAACATGAAGGAGACCTCCCCCATGAATCTTCCCAATAAATTGACCGTTGTGCGCATTGTCCTGGTGCCCTTTTTTGTGGCCGCCATGCTGATCAACTTTCCCTTTCACTATCTGATCGCCCTGCTGGTGTTTGCGGTGGCATCCCTTACCGATATGCTGGATGGCAAAATTGCCCGCAAATATAACCTTGTCACCAATTTCGGCAAGTTTATGGACCCTCTTGCCGATAAGGTTTTGGTCATGTCGGCCCTCATCTGCTTCATTCCCTGCTTTGGTCTGAGTGCTGTGGCGGTCATCATCATCATGGCCCGCGAGTTTTTGGTAACTTCGCTGCGCCTGGTGGCTTCCTCCGAGGGGTTGGTCATCGCCGCCGACAAATGGGGCAAGGTGAAGACTGCCTCCACCATGGTGTGGGTCTGCGCCACCCTGTTTCTGGCCGGTGTAGGCATTGGCGGCGGCCTGTTCAAAATTGTTTTCCTTGTTGGTACCGTTTTTGTCACCGCGGTTACCGTGCTGTCCGGCTTCAACTACCTTGTCAAAAACCGCAGCATCCTCAATGTTCAGTAAATTCGTGCCGCTCCTTCGGGGGCGGCATTTCTGCTTTTGGGCAGATTGCTCGCTTTGTGTCCTGTTCATTCCAGCCTTCGTTGGGTATTCTATTTTTATAAGGAGGTAGAAAAATGGATCAGATGAAAATAGGAGAGTTTATTCGGGAACTCCGCAAAGAAAATGGACTTACCCAGGAACAGCTTGCCGAACAACTGAATGTTAGCCGCAGAACGGTCTCCCGTTGGGAAACAGGAAACAACCTGCCCGATTTGGATGTGCTGATCGAAATGGCTGATTGTTATGATATCGAACTGCGGGAATTGCTGGATGGCGAAAGAAAAAGCGAAGAGAAACCTCTTAAACTGGAGGAAACGGTGCGGAAGGTTGCACAATACAGCAACGAAGATAAACTGAAGGTGACACAACGGATGCATCTGCTTTTCATCGGCGGCGTAGCCGCCGCGGTACTGTATATGGTGCTGCTTTTTTCAGACCATTCCGATAACTTTTTGGGTGGGCTTTGCCTTGGCATCATGTTTGGCATGATGATCGTTGGCGTTATCATGACCAGAAAATATGCGGCCAAAATCAAAGTCTGTAAAATGAGGCTTCTTCATTTGCTGTGATCGAGATCGATGCCCCGCTGGCCCTCTTGCTTTTTTTCACCCGCTGTGTTAAAGTAACATAGTATACAACACATGGCAGAAGTTCTGCCAAAACAAATGCGTTTAACGGGAGAAGTAACCCATGCCCTCGGCAAAAGAGAGGAAAGGTCAGCGGCTGAAAGCCTTTCCGGCAGCGAGAGTGGGCCAAATGCACCCGCCAGCACCCCGGAGGAACCCCATCTTGGGCAGTATTCCGGCGGCGTTCCCCGCGTTAAGGGTAAAGCGATAAACCGGAGTGGAACCGTGGTCATTTGCCGCCTCCGTCCCCAAAACAGGGGACAGGGGCGTTTTTTTATTTGCCGCGGTCTTTGGAAGTCGCAGAACAGGAGGAGACACTATGATATTGGAAGGCCTGAGAAAGGACATCCGCGGCATCAAGGAGCGCGACCCTGCCGCCCGCAACAGCCTGGAGGTCCTGCTGCTCTATTCCGGACTGCACGCTATCATGCTGCACCGTCCGGCCCATTGGTTGTATAACCACAAATGCTTTTTTCTTGCCCGTCTGATCAGCCAGCTTTCCCGCTTTTTCACCGGCATCGAGATCCACCCCGGTGCCAAGCTGGGCCACGGCATCCTGATCGACCACGGCATGGGGGTGGTCATTGGTGAAACCGCCACCGTTGCCGACAACTGCACCATCTACCAGGGGGTTACCCTGGGTGGTACCGGCAAAGAAAAGGGCAAGCGCCACCCCGACCTGGAAGAGGGGGTCATGGTGGGCAGCGGCGCCAAGGTGCTTGGCCCCCTGACCATCGGTGCGGGCGCCAAGATCGCTTCGGGCGCTGTGGTGCTCAGCTCGGTACCTCCCGGATGCACCGCTGTGGGCGTTCCCGCCCGTGTGGTCCGCCGGCCCGACGCTGCCCCCAAGGCGGCCGCCGAACTGGACCAGGTCCATATTCCCGACCCTGTTTCCCAGGAAATTTGCCGCATGAACATCCGCATCCAGCAGTTGGAAAAGGAACTGGCCCAGTACCAGCAGGAGGAACTGCCGGAACAGACGGAGGAACAGGAATAAATGGTAATGCTCTGTTTTGGACATAATAGTCCGGACTGTGTGATAAGAAAGGAATCAATACAATGAAAGTTTTTAATACCCTTACCCGTCAAAAAGAAGAGTTTGTGACCATCGAGCCTGGCAAGGTGCGCATGTACGCCTGCGGCCCCACCGTCTACAACTTCATCCACATCGGCAACGCCCGTCCCATCTGCGTTTTCGATACCCTGCGCCGCTATCTGGAATACCGAGGCTATGAAGTTACCTTTGTGCAGAACTTTACCGACATCGACGACAAGCTGATCAAAAAGGCCAACGAAGAGGGCATCACCGTAAAGGAAGTTGCCGAACGTTATATTGAAGAATACTGGACCGACGTCAAGGGTCTGGGTGTTCGCCCCGCCACTGTTCACCCCAAGGCAACCGAAACCATCCCCGAGATCATCGACATTGTAAAGCACATCGTTGACAACGGTTATGGCTATGAAAGCGAGGGCGACGTGTACTTCCGTTCCCGCAAGTTCAAAGAATACGGCAAGCTTTCCCATCAGCCCCTGGAAGAACTGGATGCCGGCAACCGCATCGATGTTGACAGCCGCAAGGAAGATCCCCTGGACTTTGTTCTGTGGAAGGCTGCCAAGCCCGGTGAACCCAGTTGGGAATCCCCCTGGGGCCTGGGCCGTCCCGGCTGGCACATCGAATGCACTGCCATGATCCAAAAGCATTTGGGCGCCGGCATTGACATCCACTGCGGCGGCCAGGACCTGATCTTCCCCCACCACGAAAACGAAGTGGCCCAGGGCGAATGCTGCGGCATGACCGGCGGCCGCGACTATGCCCGCTATTGGATGCACAACGGCTACATCAATGTGGATAACCGCAAAATGTCCAAGAGCCTGGGCAACTTCTTCACCCCCCGCGACGTCAGCAAGGAATACGGCTACGAGCCCATCAAGTTCATGATGCTGCAGGCCCACTACCGCAGCCCCATCAACTACAGCAAGGAAGTGATCGAGCAGTGCAAGGCTTCGCTGGAACGCCTGTACACCTGCCGCAACAACCTGGACTTTGCCATGAAGAACCCCGCCGCCGAAGCCGGCGCCGACGAGGCCGAATTCCTCAAGACCCTGGAAGCCCGCCGCGAACAGTTCATCACCGCCATGGACGATGACCTGAACACCGCCGACGGCATCGCTGCCATCTTCGACCTGGTGCGCGACATCAACACCTTTATCGCACAGCCCCGCACCAAGCAGGCCATGGAAGCAGCCGCCAAGCTGTTTGACGAGCTGACCGACGTTCTGGGCATCGTTTACAACCGCCAGCAGGATAACCTGGATGATGAGATCGAAGCCCTGATCGAAGAACGCCAACAGGCCCGCAAGAGCAAAAACTTTGCCCGCGCCGACGAGATCCGCGACACCCTGAAGGCTCAGGGCATCGTGCTGGAGGATACCCCCCAGGGCGTAAAGTGGCATCGTGCCTAAGCATTGGCCCAACAAACTCCTTCTGCCGCGGCAGGGGGAGTCTTTCTGTGAAAATTGCAGAAAAAGACGGAAAAGAGTCGGACGATTTTTGGTCCACAAATCCACGATATGGTGTGTACTATTGTTGACAGTACACAAGGGAGTGGGTATAATAAAAACAAAGAAGTTTTTAAAACAAACCGCAGGAAGCGGGGGAGGTCCAATATGAAACTGATTCGCAAAACTATGGCACTTGTTGGAGCTGCTGCCCTTATGACCACGCAGGCATTTGCTGCCGCTGTCAACCCCAGCACCGGCGATAACAGCATTCTTGTTCCCATGCTGATCGTGGGCGGTATCGCTTTGGTCGCCATTGTCGCTTTCTTCCTGACCGGCAAAAAGAAGTAATCGACCCCCAAGACAGGTTGTTTTAACAGCATAACGTAAAGAGAGGAACGCAGCCAGTCAGGTTTGCGTTCCTTTTTTGCGGAAAATTAATATAAAACGAAAAATATTTAATGATAAAAATTAAATAAATATTGACAAACGATAATTTGCATGGTATTCTATCCTTACAAACCTACTTTGGAGGTGTAAAGAATGAAAGGGATTGCAATTGCTGCAAAAATCGTTACCAAGATTTTGGAAGTTTTCCATTGGGTAGGCACTGCTTTGATGGCTGCGGCCACCGTGTGCGCTGCCGTGGCTCCGCAGTTTGTTGGCTATTTTGTCGGCTTTGACGCAAAGGAGTGCTGCGGCGCTGAGCTTGAAGTTTACGGCTTTGAGGTCCATGCGGCTGTCACCAACGGGAACGTGGACATGAAAACCTTTCTTTTGTTTGGCATCGGCGCGGTCATTATCCTTGCGCTGATGGCAATGGTATTCCGCAATATGAATTTGATTTTTAAGAAGGCAGAAAACAATACTCCGTTCCAGAAAGATAACGTTCGCATGATGAAAGAAATCGGCATCTTTTCCATTGCCGTTCCGGTAATCGGTTTTATCATGAGCATCATCATTCGTTTGGTGGTTGGTGTGGCCAATGCCGAACTGAGCCTGAACATGGGCGGTATCTTCATGGGAATTGTGGTTTTGTGCTTGACACAGTATTTCATCCATGGCGCTGAACTGGAACAAGAAGTAGAAGGACTTCTGTAAGGAGGCGACCATGGGTAAAATTGTTCTTCGTCTGGACAGAATGATGGTGGAAAGAAAAATTTCGCTCAACGAGCTTGCCGACCGGGTTGGCATTTCCAACGTCAATCTTTCCAAAATCAAAAACAACAGGGTTACGGCAATCAGATTTTCCACGCTGGCAGCCATCTGCGAGGTTCTTGACTGCGATGCAGGGGATATTCTGGAATATCAAAAAGACTGAAATCAATGACGTTAAAAGAAAAAGAGCGATGCCTGCGGGCATCGCTCTTTCTATATACAGAGCAGGAATTGCTTATGCAAACAGCTTGGACACGGCCTCGAACTGATCCTTGTTCATCACAGCACGGCCGCATTCACCGGTCAGCAGGCCGCCCATTTCCTTGGCCAGCTTGATGGGGCTGTTCCAGAAGGCGTCCTTGCTGCCGCCGGCCATGTGGGGGGTAACGGTGACGTTATCCAGCTTGACCAGGGGGTAGTCGGCGTTGGTGGGTTCTTCTTCAAATACGTCCAGGAAGGCGCCAACCAGGCGGCCGTCGGTCAGGGCGTCATAGAGGGCCTTTTCATCCACCAGGCCGGAACGTGCGGTGTTGATGAAGTAGGCGCCGGGCTTTACCTTGGCCAGATTTTCGGCATTGATCATGTGGCGGGTTTCGGGCATCATGCGGGCGTGCAGCGAAATAAAGTCGCTGGTGGCCATCAGCTCGTCCAGGTCCACCATCTTTACGCCAAAGGGGGCTTCGCCCTTGAAGTAGGGATCGTAAGCCAGCAGGTTGACCTCAAAGCCGGCCAGACGCTGGGCCACCTTGCGGCCGATCTCGCCAAAGCCGACCAGGCCGACGGTTTTGCCGGGCAGGTCGGGGATGTAATGGCGGTTGGGATAATCACTCTTCCAGCCGCCGGCCTTAACAACAGCGTGGCTGCGGGCAATGTTGCGGCATTCGGCAAGGATGCCGCCCACGGTGAAGTCGGCAACGGCGTCGGCGTTGCGTCCGGGGGTGTTGTAAACCAGGATGCCCTTTTCCTTGGCATAGTCCAGGTTGATGTTTTCAATGCCGCCGCGCAGCACACCAATGACCTTCAGGTTGGGGCAGGCGTCAATGACCTTGCGGTTGATGGGGCAGAACTGGGTGATGATGATGTCGGCGTCCTTTACGGCGGCGATAATATCGTCTTCCACTTCATAGGCTTCGCTGCCACCCTGCTCCACCAGCAGGTTGATCTTCTGCAGTTCGTCCAGGTTGCGCTGGGTCCAGTCGACGGTGGTCAGTTCCAGTTTGCCGCCGCCAAAGCCTTCAAAGCCTTTTTCAATGAATTTGGAGGGGATGAACAGATCCCCAATGCCTACGATTTTCATGTCAATATACCGTCCTTATCCCTTATTATTGCTGCCGAACAGGCGGATCTTGTTGCGGATCATGGCACGCTGGGCTTCGTTGGCCTCCTTGAAGGTGACGCAGGGCCAGCTGGAAAGGTTGCCCAAATGGTTCAGACTGTCCTTCAGGGCGGTGTTATAGGCGCACAGAATTTCCGAGAAAATGTTGATCTTGCTTACGCCCAGTTCGATGCACTTGACAATGTCTTCGTCGGGGGTGCCGCTGCCGCCATGGAGGACCAGGGGAGCCTTGGAGATGGCGTTGATCTCCTTCAGACGGTCAAAGGCCATCTTGGGGCGGCTGACGTATACACCGTGAACGGTGCCAACGGCAACAGCCAGGGCGTCAACGTTGGTGATCTCTACAAACTTTTCCACATCCTTGGGGTTGGTCAGGCAGTCGTCGGGGTCCTTGGCGTCGGCCATAGCCTGGCCGCTGCCGGTTTCGTCGGCGCCGTTGATGGCGGTGGTAACATGGCCCAGCTCAGCTTCTACAGTTACGCCAAACTTGTGGGCATAGTCGACCACTTCCTTGGTTTTGGCGGCGTTTTCTTCAAAGGGAAGGGTGGAACCGTCAAACATGACAGAAGTAACGCCGGCATCGTTGACATCTTTGATGAGATCAAAATCGACAGCATGGTCCAGATGCACAGCTACGGGAACGTCAATGCTTTCGGCTGCGATCTTGCAGATGGCCGAAAGGTACTTGAGCCCGCCGTTATCCAGGTCGTTTTTCAAAGCCATCAGGATGACGGGAGATCTTTCTTCGGCAGCAACATCCACCACGTTGCGGGCCATTTCGTAATTGCTGACGTCAAAGGCTGCCACACAGTAGTGGCGGGCGCGGGCATCGGCAAGCATTTCCTTCATTGTTACAAGAGCCATTTTGCGGTTTCCTCCTTTTAAATAAACGGCCCGATCTGGGCCCGTTTTGTTCTCACCTATTCTACCACAGCGGCAAGCAGTGCTCAAGAAGAAAGTAAAAATTACAAATAGGTAAAAGCATCGAAAAACGTGCCTTTTTAAGGGGCGTTTTTTTATTCCGTATTCAAAAAAATGGGTTTTAAAATGCAAAAATGTGCGTTTTTCCATCATGTTAAACAAGAGCAGATGTCACCGTATGGTCAAAATACCAGTCTCTTGTTGGAGTGAGGAAAATAAAAAGTCAAAATTGTGCTAAATGCCCAAAAACATCAAACCTTATTGACTTTTAATACATCACAAACTATAATAACCATAACAAGAGCATGTGTCACAACAATTGTCATCTAACAATTTGTTTACTGCTCTTCGCTTTTTTTGTATAAATCAGATCAATACGTGGTCTGTTTTATTAAAATCTTAGGAGGTAAAGAAATGAAAAGACTTACCGCACTCGTGTTGGCTCTTCTGCTGACTCTGTCCCTGGTTGCTTGCGGCGGCACTGCTGCTGAAGCTCCCGCTCCCGAAGCTCCCGCTACCGACGCTCCCGCCGCTGAAGAAGTAGCTGCTAAGGGCATCTACGGCTCCGCCGACGAAGTTTACGCATTCAACGTATTCCTGACTGGCGTTGAATACTGGTGGCCCGTATACGCTTCCTTCAAGGAAACCGCTAAGATGCTGGGCGTTAGCACCATCTACGGTGGCACTCCCGAATACGATGCTACCCTGCAGGTAGAATCCTTCGACGCCATGCTGGCTCAGAAGCCCGCCGCTATCGTAACTCAGCCCATCAACCCCGAACCCTTCGTAGAACCCATCAACCGCGCTGTTGCCAACGGCACTGAAGTAGTTTGCATCTGCCTGGACGCTCCTACCACCGATCGTGCTGGTTTCGTAACTTCTGACAACACCAACGAAGGTACTCAGGCTGCTCATGCTCTGGCTGCTGCCATCGGCGGCAAGGGCTCCGTTGCCACTTGTGTAAACCCCGGCCAGACCAACCATGACGTACGTACCAACACCTTCCGCGCTGTTATCGAATCCGAATACCCCACCATCAAGTTTGCTGGTGAAGTTGTTGCCAACCAGGATATGGACGCCGCTCAGCTGGGTATCACCACTCTGGCTCAGCAGAACCCCGACCTGGCCGCTGTATTCTGCCCCGAAGCTACTTCCGCTCAGGGTGCTGCCGCTGCTGTTAAGGCTCTCGGCATCGACTGCAAGGTAATGTGCTGCGACGTTAACGAAGCTATTCTGGACTCCATCAAGGCTGGCGAATTCTACGGCGCTATCAACCCCAACCAGGGTGCTCAGGGCTACTGGGCTATGATGGTTGCTTTCTCTGCTTGCCATCCCGAACTGTTCTCCTTCATGTCTTACCGTGAAGGCGCAGGCCTGAACCCCATCAACGTTCCCAAGCTGGACAACGGCCTGGACGTAGTTACCGCTGAAAACGCTGATAGCTACTACATGGGCAACTTCTGCGCTCAGAACGGCTACGCTGACGTAGACGATCTGCTGTCTGCTTACACCGCTGAATAAGTTTAACTTATTTAACGCTTGTAACATTTAGTTAATCCAAGGGGGGCGGATGAAACCTCTGTTTCATCCGCCCCTTATAGGTTTGAAAGAGGTTTTTAACCTTTGCATAAGGATGTCTGCAAATTTCATGTTGTTTTGACCGCTTTATATCACTCGTTTTTTGGTGATACAAAGGGCGGGTGAACATTCTTTTTATAAAACACATTGGTGCAAATACAATGTGATTTGCGGATATCAGAGAAAAGGATAGGAGGTACAGCAGCTTGGCTGAAAACATTTTGGAACTGCGTGGACTGAGCAAATCGTTCGGTGCCAACCAGGTGCTGTTTGACGTCAATTTTTCGCTGAAGCCCGGTGAAGTACACGCCATCATTGGTGAAAACGGCGCCGGCAAATCGACCATGATGAACATCACTTATGGTCTGGTTAAGCCCAACAGCGGCGAAATCTACATCGACGGCAAAAAGGTAGACATTAAAGACCCTAACGATGCCGAAAAGAACGGTATCTGCTTTGTGCATCAGGAAATTGCCCTGTGCCAGGAAATGACCATTGCACAGAATATCCTCATGACCCGTGTAAAGAACATGAAGGATATCAACCTCAACTATAAGAAGATCAATGAAGAAGCTCAGAAGCTGATCGATGACATCGTTCCCGGCTTTGACGTTTCTCAGCCCGTTGAATCGCTGAACATTGCTGGTCAGCAGGTGGTTGAAATTGCCAAGGCTTTGTCCATGGACTGTAAGATCCTGATTCTGGACGAACCCACTTCTTCTCTGTCCGATAAGGAAACCGTTGCTCTTTATCGTATCATGGACAACCTGAAGGAAAAGGGCATTGGTATTGTTTACATCAGCCATCGTCTGGCTGAAATCTTTGAAAAGTGTGACCGTGTATCGGTTCTGCGCGACGGTTACATGATCAATACATACGATGTTGCCAATGTTAACGCCGCCCAGTTGGTTAACGACATGGCTGGCCGCGAAATGAACAACATCTATCCCCCCAAGGCCGAAAGTGTTGATTACAGCGACGAAACCGTTATGCTGGAAGTCAAGAATTTGAGCGCCAAGCGCCGCTTCAAGGATGTAAACTTCAAGCTGCACAGGGGTGAGATCCTTGGCTTCTCCGGCCTGGTTGGCGCCGGCCGTACCGAAATTATGGAAGCCATTGTTGGTTTGCGTGAAGTAAAGCCCGGCGGCGAAGTAATTTTTGAAGGCGAAAACATTCTTGGCACCGCAGCCAAGAAGATCTTTAAGAAGGGCATTGCTTATCTGCCCGAAAGCCGTAAGGAAACCGGCCTGTTCCTGGAAATGGGTATTCACCAGAATACTTCCTCTCTGCATCTGGAAACCATTCAGAATGGTGCTCTGCTGAGCAATGCAAAGGAAATTGCTCAGGCCAACAAGTTTATTACCGCTCTGCGCACCAAGTGCAGCAGCCCCGTTCAGCCTGTAAACTCTCTCTCTGGCGGCAACCAGCAGAAGGTTCTGTTCTCCAAGATGCTGACTGTTAAGCCCAAGATCTTGATTGCCGACGAACCCACCCGTGGCGTTGACGTAGGCGCTAAGAGTGAAATTCATGCCCTGCTGCGTGCCTTGGCTACTGAAGGCACCGGCGTTATCGTGGTTTCTTCGGAACTGAACGAAATCCTGGGTATCTGTGACCGCGTACTGGTTATGTACGAAGGCAAGATCGTGGGCGAAGTGAAGGGCGAGGACGTTGTGGCTAACAACGTCATGCATTATGCTTCCGGCGCATTCCTGCTGGAAGAGAATAAGTGAAAGAGGTGACCTAAATGGCTAATACTGTTGCTAAAAAGTCTGAGCTGGGTCAGCAGAATTCCTTCTGGAAAAAGCTGGTTGGTGCTCGTGAATTCTCTCTGTTTGTAATTATCGTTGCTTTCTTCCTGTTCCTGACCTTTACTCAGGACGTATTTCTTACCTGGCTGAACCTGAAGACCATGCTAGTTTCCATGTCCACCACCGGTATGACCGTTATCGCTATGGCATTTGTAATGCTGACCGGCGGTATCGACCTGGCCGTTGGCGCTACCATGTGTCTGGCCATGGCCATCGGCGCTGTTCTGTTTAAGGGCGGCATGAACCCCTGGGTAGCTTCTGTTATTGCTATCTTCTCCGGCGTTGTTATTGGCTGGATCCAGGGCATGCTGATCACCAAGATCAAGCTGATCCACTTCATCGTAACCATGTGCTTCATGGGTATCTGCCGTGGTCTGGTTATGTACATCACCAAGGGCACTCCCATCTCGCTGGTTCTGCCCCTGTCCATGGAAGAAAACGCTGCTTTCGTTAAGGTAGGCCAGGGCGACCTGTTCTTCACCAACGGCATTCCTCTTCCCATTCTGATCTTTATCGCTGTTGTTATCATCTGTGACTTCCTGCTGAAGAAATCTGCAGTTTGCCGTCAGATCTTCTACACCGGTTCCAACGAAAAGGCTGCTGCCTACTCCGGTATCAAGACCGACCGCGTAAAGATTGCTGTTATGATGATCTCCGGCTTCCTGTGCGGCATCGGCGGCGTTATCTACATGGTACGTTTCTCCGGCGTTCCCGTATCTGCCGGTGAAGGCTTTGAAATGACTGCCATCGCTTCCTGCGTAATCGGCGGTGTTTCCATGAACGGCGGCCGCGGCACCGTTCTGGGCGCTGTTCTGGGCCTGACCTTCATGACCCTGATCACCAACGCCATGAACCTGTTCCTGGTATCTCCCACCGTTCAGGAACTGATTCGTTACCTGATCGTTCTGGCTGCTGTTATCCTGGATAATGCTCAGGCTAACGCTCGCGCCAAGAAGCTTGCCTAATTCTTTGGCAGTTTCGATACTCTAAAAATTTATTGCGGTCGTGCTGCGGTGCCTTTCCTAATAAAGATGGCTGCAGTACGACCGTTTGCTCTACCCCTTTTTTCTGGAGGATTTCTAAATGAAAAATCGTGTTTTGGCGCTGATCCTTGCGCTGATTATGACCCTTTGCCTGACTGCCTGTGACACCGAAGTTGACAGAATTCCCATGTCGGGTGCTGATGACGTTGTTGTTCGCGTTTATGACACCGAAATCACCAAATACCAGCTTTATACTCAGCTTTCTACCTTTGTTGCCGGTTATGAAATGACCATGGAAGATGTGTTGGAAGAAAAAGCTTTGCGCGAAAAGCTGGTTGGCGATTTTATCAGCGACATGGTGGTTGACTATGTATGGCTGAATAGCTATGAAGATTATGGCTATGACTTCAACGAAGCGGAACAGGCCGAATTTGAAGCTGAGTTCGAGGCTTATCTGGAAAGTTTGGACGAAGTGAACAAGGAAAACTTCCTTGCTGAAGGCGGCAAATCGGACGAATTTGTGGAAGAAAGACTTGCCCTGCGCCAGAAATACTTCCAAATGATCGGCTATACCGAAGAAGAATTTAAGGAATATCAGAAAGCGGTATTTATTTCTGACAAGGTAGAGGACATCATTCTGGATGAGGCTGTAAATATTACCCCCGAAACCGTGGAAGGTTATTACAACAATCTGCTGAAGGACGGACAGAAGCAGATGGCCCGTACCTATACCTTTACTTCGGCTGATCCCGTTATCACCGTTTACTGCGATGATGGTTATCGTTATATCAAGCATCTGCAGCTTTCTTTCCCCTCGGCTTCTGTTCTCAGTAATGCAAAGTTGTATTCCGAAGGCAATATTTCGGACCTGGAAAAGTCGATCGAACGTGACGTTGCCTACATTCAGGATACCATCGACGAAATTCGCGCAAAGATCGATGCCGGCGTCGATTTTGACAAGTTGATCGAGCAGTATGGCGATGACGAAGCCATGAAGCTGGAACCCTTCAAGTCTCACGGCTATGTTGTCGTACAGGGGGATACCTCTGTGATTGAAAGTTATCGCAATGCCTGTGATAGCCTGACCGACACCGAAATGGTTGCCGAATGCGCTACTTACGAAGGTTATTTCTTTGTTCAGGCGGAAGAGATCAGTGGTCCTGCCCCCATGCCTTTTGAGGAGATCAAGGCTGAAATGACCGCCGAACTGAACGCCATGGAACAGAACATCCAGTATTCCAACATTACCAACGAATTGGTTGGTAAACTGAAGGAATCCGGTGATGTTATGACCGATGTGGAATTGTTCTTCAAGGGCATCGTATAAGGAGAGGGTTTTAAAATGACAAATCTGGAAAACATTAAGCTTGGTGTGTACGAAAAATCCATTCCTCTGCAGCTTTCCTGGAAGGAAAAGTTTGAATGTGCAAAAAATGCTGGCTTCGACTTCATCGAACTGAGCATTGACGGCCTGGAGCCCCGCATCAACCGTCTGGACTGGGATGACGACCAGATCAACGAGATCCGTCATGCCATGGAAGAAACCGGCGTGCCTCTGCTGACCATGGCTCTGACCGCCAACCGCTACTACCCCTTGGGTGAAAGCGACGCCGAGCTGCGCAACAAGGGCATGGAGATCGTGCGCAAGGGCATTCGCCTGGCTGTTCGTCTGGGCATCCGCACCATCCAGTTGGCTCCCTATGACGTATGCAAGTCGGAAAGCACCCCCGAAACCAGAGCGCTGTTCATCGAGGCTTTGCGTGAACTGGTGCCCTATGCTGCCGACAACGGCGTTGTGCTGACCATCGAGGTTATGCCCAACGAGGTGCCTTTCTGCAGCAGCGTGCAGCAGGCCCGGGCTATCATCGATCTCATCGATTCTCCCTACCTGCAGATCTATACCGATACCGGCAATGTGGCCTGCAACGACATGGACCCCGTTCCCGACCTGGTGTTCGGCGGCAAGCATCTGGTTGCCAGCCATATCAAGGACGCCACCCTGGGCGTATGCCGTGACGTTCCCTATGGCGAAGGCATTGTCGACTTTGACGCCTGCTTCCGCGCATTCCGCCGCCTGGACTTCCACGGAATGTTCATCGCTGAAATGTGGAGCTATGAAAAGGAAGAATTCATTCCTTACCTCTCCACTGCTGTTGAATTTATCCGCGGTAAGATCAAGGCAGCAAACCAGGACTAACATTCCAAATAAAAAAGCCTTCCATCCTGGGATGGAAGGCTTTTTTGCGTCTCTTGGAAATATCAGAAGGTGTTCCAGTATTCGGGGGTGTGGTCCAATTCACGGATGAACACACCGGTCAATCGGGGCAGCTTGAAGCGGCGTTCAAAGTAACTGCACTTGCACAGAAAAATGTAGTAGACGTTCAAGCCGCAGGAGGACACTGTTTCGAAGTTGCCCATTCCCTTGGAAATGATGACGTCGGCATTGTTGATGCAGGAGAGGGATTCGGCCGAAATTTTCTTCAGTTCGGTGCCGGGAACAGCAAGGCCGTTGCCGATCACCCGGGCAATTTTATCCATGCCAACAGCCAGGGCGTCCTCCACTGTGGCGTCGTTGAGAGCATCGCCGCCGCGGGTGATGACCGTAATATCAATTTGGGGATAGAGTTTGCGGATGGTCTTGATGAGCACCTTGTCCAGCACGATCTCGCCGCAGTTGTCGGTAAGGTAGACCAGGGTCTTGGCCTTTTCCAGATCCTGCTTGAACTGCGCCACCGTTTGGGCCGGAAGCACCTCATCCACCGATTTGTGCAGGATCTCCAGCAGCCCCTCTTCGCTTACATCGATCATGGCGCTGAAGTCGATGTAGTTGCCGGCACGGGCCAGCTTGATGGCAGTTTCCAGGGGAGTGCTGCTTTGGGCCATGATCTCCTCGGTCATATATTCTTTTTCCAGCATAAAGGTGTTGTACTGGGTCTTCAGATGGTCATAGGTGTGCATGGGAAAGCCCCAGAATCTTTCAAATTCCTGCTCCAGCTGGTAGGTGATCCAGGGGGAAGCAAAGTTTTCGGAACCATCTGCAATGATCCGCAAAACATTCCGCATATATTCGGTGCGGGTGGTTTCGTTGCCCAGGGGCAGAATATGCTTAAGCTGTCCATTGATGATGCAGCCTATGCAGTCGGCACTGATATTCATAAAAGGGAACCTCCGTCAGTTGTATTCAGTTGCTTTATAATAACTTGGTCCAATGGGTCGCCGCACAGGCAAAGGGTATAGCCTTGCTGAAAAGAAAGATAGTTCCACTGCGGGGTGGGTGAGACACCTACCACCGAAAAGGTGGAAAATCCCTCGCCAAAGCCGCGACCGCTCCACTTTACAAAACTTTCCTTGGCGGTCCATATCTGGTAGAAGGCTTCTTCCGAAAAGCCTTGTCCTTCCAGCCAGGCCACTTCTTCGGGGTGGAAGAACCGCCGTGCAAGAGCCTCGGCCCGGCAGGGACGGTGCTGCTGCAGGTCCAGCCCAACCGGCTGCGGACCAAAGGCGCAGACCCAATGGTCGCCGCTGTGGCTGACCGAAAAATGCAGCTCCGGGCCGCCCGCAAGCCGGGGTTTTTGGCCTTGCTGCTGTTCGCGGCGGAAGGTGGAAACGGGCAGACCGGTGTAATCGGCGGCACACAGCAGCAGCCGCTGGTGGCTGTGCAGACCGTCGGCCAGGTTCATGGTGTAAATGATGATGTCATTCTCTGCCGTAACCATCCCTCCCTGTAATTGTTTCAACAATTATACCAAGTTACAGCCCGAAAGACAACCTGCGCCAAAGGGTGTCCCAATTACCCTTTGGACTGATTTAGGTAATAAACAACCTCCCTTCGTCGAAATGACGGAGGGAGGCATATTCACAGATAATACTGCTCGATAAACGTGAATTTATTTTGTCAATGCTGCCCTGGTTTCTGCTATGTCCTTTTCAATCAATGGACGCATACTATCCTTATATTGAGATAAATCTGCATTTTGTAAAGATAACATTATTTTGGGAATATACTTTGGTTTTGCTTTTCCGATTTGTATCAAAGCCTTTATGCATT
>JAGAPB010000121.1 GCA_017847995.1 Oscillospiraceae bacterium | reverse complement strand
CGGCGAGCTGCTGCGTATTGCCCGCTGCCTGCGTGTCATCCGCACCATGGGGGACTGGCGCCGCCAAAGTGCCGACCCTCTGCCCGCCCTGGACCCCTTGTTCGAGGTACTTTATCCCAACAAGGGCCTGGAGGACGACATCAACGCCGCCATCCTTTCGGAGGATGAGATCGCCGACCGGGCCAGCCCGGCTTTGGCCGACATCCGCCGCAAAATTATCAAAGAAAGCCTGGGCATCCGCGAACAGTTGGATAAGATGATCCGTTCGCCCCAGTATGCCAAGTTTTTGCAGGAACAGCTTGTGACCCAGCATGACGGCCGCTTTGTTGTTCCGGTCAAGGCCGAATATAAGAACGAGATCAAGGGCCTGGTGCACGACACCTCCGGCACCGGCGCCACCTACTTCATCGAGCCCATGTCGGTGGTGGAGGCCAACAACGCCATCCGCGAACTGCAGATCAAGGAGCGGCAGGAGATCGACCGCATCCTTTCCGAACTTTCGGAGCAGGCCGGCTATTTTGCCGAGCCCATGGTCAACGGCTACCACGCCGCCGCCGAACTGGACCTCTACTTTGCCAAATCGCGCCTGGGCACCAAGATGCGTGCCACCCTGCCCCAGATGGGCAACGACGGCGTTATCATTCTGAAAAAGGCCCGCCATCCCCTCATCGCCGGGGATAAGATCGTGCCGGTGGATGTTTCGCTGGGTGTGGATTTTGACACCCTGGTCATCACCGGCCCCAACACCGGCGGCAAAACCGTTGCCCTGAAAACCCTGGGCCTGATGACACTGATGGCACAGTGCGGCCTGCTGCTGCCCGTGGCCGAAGGCAGCCGTGTTTCGGTCTTTCGCCATGTGCTGGCCGATATCGGCGATGAACAGTCCATTGAACAAAGCCTTTCCACCTTCTCGGGCCACATGTCCAACATCGTCTCCATTCTGGAACTGGCCGATGACAACAGCCTGGTGCTGGTGGACGAACTTGGCTCCGGCACCGACCCGGTGGAAGGCGCCGCCCTGGCGGTGGCCATCATCGAAGAATTGCGCCGCCGCGGCGTGCGTTTGGCTGCCACCACCCACTATTCCGAACTGAAGATGTACGCCCTGCAAACCGAGGGTGTGGAAAACGGAAGCTGCGAATTCAACGTCGAGACCCTCAGCCCCACCTACCGTTTGCTGGTGGGCGTGCCCGGCCGCTCCAACGCCTTTGCCATCAGCAACCGCCTGGGACTGCCCGATGACATCATCGACCGCGCCCGTGACCTGGTTTCCAGCGACAACACCCGCTTTGAAGACGTGGTAAGCACCCTGGAGGATACCCGCCAGGGGCTGGAAAAAGAATACGGCGAAGCCGAGCGTATGCGCCGGGAGGCCGAACTGATGCTGCAGGAGGCCAAACTGGCCAAGCAGGAAGCCCGCAAACAGGCCGAAAAGGAACTGGAACAGGCCCGCAAGCAGGCCCAGACCCTGGTGGAGCGCACCAAGAGCCAGACCGATATGCTGGTCAACGAGCTGGAAGAACTGAAAAAGCAGAAGGACAAGGCCGATTTCTCCCAGAAGACCGCTGCCGCCAGCGCCGCCTACAATGCCCGCATCAACAAGCTGCGTGACCAGGCCGACCCTGTGGCCAAACGCGCCGACGAAAATTACACCCTGCCCCGGGAACTGAAGGTGGGGGATACGGTCATCATCGCCGAGCTGGGCGCCCGGGGAACCATCATTTCCATCCCCGACAGCGACGGCAACTACACCGTGCAGGCCGGCATCATCAAAACCAAGGTTGCCCCCGGCGGCTTGCGTTTGGTGGAAAACAACGGCCAAAAACAACAGAAGAACCGCACCCTGCCCCAAACCCGCAAACAGGGCGCCCGCCCCGACCGTGGAGTGCGTTCCGCCGCAGCCGAACTGGACCTGCGAGGCATGACCTCTGACGAGGCTGTGATGGAGCTGGATAAATTTATCAACGACGCCGTGCTGGCCGGGCTGAAGAGCCTGGTCATCATCCACGGCAAGGGAACCGGCGTGCTGCGCACCGCCGTAACCGACCGCCTGCGCCGCCTGAAAAAAGTGGTTCGCAGTTACCGCCCCGGCGTATACGGCGAGGGCGAGGACGGCGTAACCGTGGTGGAACTGAACTGACCCAAAGGAGATCTTAATTATGAACCAATTGCCGAAACTGGAATGTGTCATCAGCGACCTGGATGGCAGCCTGCTCAATTCCCAGAAGAAGGTCAGCCCCAAAGACCTGGAAACCATCCGGAAGCTGAAGGAAAAGGGCATCCTGTTTTTCATCTCGACCGGAAGATCCTTCCCCTTTGCCTGTGAGGCGGTGGGCAGTGTGGGCTTTGACCTGCCTGCAAGCTGCTGCAACGGCGGCCATATCTATGACTTTGCACAGAAAAAGGGCCTGGCCTGCGACCCGCTGGAAAAGGAAGTGGCCTGCAAGGCGCTGGACTGGCTGCTGACCACCGAACATCCCTTTATCATTTATGCCACCACCGGGGTATACTTCCGCAACCGCACCATGGCGCGCTATATCCTTTGGGAAAAGTGGAACCAAATTGCACCGGAAGAGTACCGCTTTGCCATGCCCACCGTGGAGGATGGTCAGCTTGACCGAGAGAATACCACCTTCATCAAGATCCTGTTGACCGAAGCCAATGCCGAGGTATATCGCCAGTTGATGGAGGCCATGGGCGAGGACGCCAAAAAGCTCAATCCCGTCTTTTCGGAACCCACCCTGCTGGATGTTAACGCCGTGGGGGTAAACAAGGGCAAGGGGGTGCAGCGGCTGTCCGAGCTGTTTGGCTTTAACACTGCAAATACCATGGCCATCGGCGATAACTTCAACGACATCACTCTGCTGCAAAGTGTGGGCATCCCCGTTGCCCCTGCAAACGCCGAGGAGCAGATCAAATCCATGGCAAAATACATTACCTGCAGCAACAACGACTCCCCCCTTACCTATGCCATCGAGCACCTTTATCCCGGTCTGCTGGACTGAGAAAAGGAAGCGGAAAATAGCCCCACGGGGTTTTTAATCCTGCCGATATGTGCTACAATAAAAGGAGTGGGATTTCCACAAATAAAAGACGGTGTACTCCAAGAAAAGACAGTGCCCAAAAACACCTGTTTGTGCATTTTGGCGGAAGCTGTGGCTAACATTTGCCAAAGCTCACATAACTGCCGAAAACTCCGGGGAATATACGTTTTTTAATTGACTTTACATTTTATCTGTGATACTCTGAAATTCGGGTAGGTTAGCAAAAATATGCTATGTTTTCAAATGCAAACCCGGTATAAAAACACCACAATTAAAGTTTGTGCGGCTGTTGAAACCGCATGAGAATAAAAAGAACAAATTAGGAGGCAAACCCTATGACTTTTAAAGGTAATCCCGTTTCTCCCGGCATTGCCGCTGGTCCCGTGTTCCTGTACACTCCCTTCAAGCCCCAGCTGGAAGAGAATCTGATCCCCGAAAACGCGGTGGAAGAAAACATCAAGAAGTACGAAGACCTGCGCGAAAAGGCCAAGGCTGAGCTGGACGCCATCCGTGCAAAGCTGGAAGTGGAAGATCCCGAAAAGGCCAAGATCTTTGCCGCCCACAACGATATTTTGTTTGACGACGCCATGGATGAAGAGATCCGTGACGCCATCACCTACGACTACTATTCCCCCGAATGGGCCATCCACACCACCTACGAAAAGTTCATCCGTATCCTGAGCAAGGCCAAGGATGAGATCATCCGGGAACGTGTGGCCGACCTGCGTGACGTACGCAGCCGTCTGGTGCGCATCTGGTACAATGTTCCCGAAAAGAACCTTTCCACCCTGGAAAAGCCCGTTGTAGTAGTTGCCTACGACCTGTTCCCCTCCGATACCGCAACCCTGGACCGTTCCAAGGTCCTGGCCATCGTAACCGAGATCGGCGGCCCCACCTCTCACTCCGCCATCATCGCCCGAAGCTATGAAATTCCTGCCGTTCTGGGCCTCCAGGACGCCATGACCCTGCTGAAGGACGACGAAGAAGTGATCGTTGACGCCGTTTTGGGCGATATCATCACCGAAGCAGACCAAGCCACCCTGGCCGAATATGCCGCCAAGCGTGAAGCTTACCTGGTAAAGGCTGCCGACACCAAGAAGTACAAGGATGTTGTTGCCATCACCAAGGACGGTGTTCGCATCAATGTGGAACAGAACATCGCTTCCGCTGACGCCATGGAACTGGAAGGCGCCACCTGCACCGACGGTGTTGGCCTGTTCCGTTCCGAGTTCCTTTACATGGGCCGCGAAACCCTGCCCACCGAAGAAGAACAGGTGGAACTTTATAAAAAGGTTCTGATCGCCTACGGCGACCGCCCCGTAATCCTGCGCACCATGGATATCGGCGGCGATAAGAAGCTGGACTGCATGGAAATGCCCAAGGAAGAAAACCCCTTCCTCGGCCTGCGTGCCCTGCGCCTCAGCTTTGCCAACCTGCCCATCTTCAAAACCCAGCTCCGCGCCGCCTTCCGCGCCAGCGTAAACGGCAACCTGTGGATCATGTTCCCCATGGTTGGCAGCATGAATGACGTTCATCGTGTAAAGAGCATTGTGGAAGAAGTAAAGGCCGAACTGAAGGCCGAAGGTCTGGCCTACAGCGAAGAGGTCAAGATCGGCGTTATGGTCGAAGTTCCCACCATCGCTGTGATTGCCGACATCGTTGCAAAGGAGGTTGACTTCTGCTCCATCGGCACCAACGACCTGACCCAGTACTCCACCGCCGTTGACCGCATGAACCCCAACGTGGCAGGCTACTACCAGACCTTCCATCCCGCCCTGTTCCGTCTGATCGGCCATGTCATCAAGTCCTTTAATGCCGAAGGCAAGTCGGTTGGCGTTTGCGGCGAAATGGGCGGCAACCCCCTGACCGCCGCCGTTCTGATGGGCCTGGGTATGCGCACCCTGAGCATGGGCATTGCCTCGGTCGCCGGCATCAAGAAGCTGGTCACCAACATCACCATCCCCGAGCTGGAAGCTTTGGCCAACAAGGTCGTTAACATGGCGACCGCTTCCGAAATCGAAGAATACCTGAAGAAGGAACTGGCCGAACTTATCTAACCAAGCTGAAAGTTTTGGCAAACGCCAAACGAAGATAAATTAGTTAATCAAAAATTTTAATTTTTGGAGGTATTACCAATGTACTCTCGCAGCACTACTGTAATTAACCGCACCGGCCTGCACGCCCGTCCCGCTTCCGACTTTATCGCTTGCTCCAGCAAGTTCAAGTCCAAGATCACCATCAAGCGTGCCAACGATGAAGACGAAGCCAATGCAAAGTCCATCGTTATGCTGCTGTCCCTCGGCCTGGGCCAGGGCACTGTAATCACCATCACCGCCAAGGGCGAAGACGAAGTGGAAGCTGTTGACGCACTGATCGAACTGGTAGACAGCGGCTTCGGCGAAGACTGATCAAAACTGACAGGCAGGATCTGCCGGGAAGACCCCGGCAGGTCCTGAAGCCTTGCTTAAGCAACGGCAATTATGCCTTCTGGCAGACCGCGCAAGCCCTCTGCCGGATGCGTTAATATAATGCATGATGCATATTCAAAAAAGGAGAGAGGATATCATGAGCATCACGGTAGTTAACAAACCGGTAACCCCCCTGGCCAACACCGCCAACTACAAGGTTCCCGAAGCCAATGCAGATCTGGTTGTCAAGGACAAAAAGATCCTGAAGAACAAGCAGTTGCTGCAGGACATGCTGGAACGCATGATGGTTGTTCGTAAGTTTGAAGAAAGAGTATTCCAGCTGTTTGCACAGGGTCTGGTACACGGCACCACCCATCTGGGCATCGGCGAAGAAGCCACCGGCGTAGGCGTTGGCTTTGCTCTGACCGAAGACGACTATATGCTCGCTACTCACCGTGGCCATGGCCAGGCAATTGGCAAGGGCTGCGATGTTAACCTGATGATGGCCGAAATTCTGGCCAAGCAGGCTGGTATGAACAACGGCCGCGGCGGCTCCATGCACATCGCCGACTTCAACAAAGGCATCCTGGGTGCCAACGGCATTCTGGGCGCCAACGCTCCTCTGGCCTGCGGCGCTGCCTTTACCTGCAAGCAGAAGAAGCTGGACCGCGTTTGCGTTGCCTTCTTTGGCGACGGCGCTTCCAACGAAGGTGCTGTACACGAAGCTATGAACCTGGCTGCTGCCTGGGATCTGCCCGTTATCTTTGCCCTGGTAAACAACAACTACGGCATGTCCACCCCCCTGTACAAGGTAGTTAAGGAAATGGACCTGACCAAGCGTGCCATCGGTTACGGCATGAAGTCCATCGAAGTTGACGGCAACGACGTTATCGCCTGCTATGAAGCCACTGTTAAGGCCCGTAAGCATGCTGTTGAAAACGGCCCCGTTCTGATGGTAATGCACACCTATCGTACTTCCGGTCACTCCAAGAGCGACGGCAACCTCTATCGTTCCAAGGAGGAAATTGCTGAGTGGAAGGAACGCTGCCCCATCCAGCGTATGAAGAACTTCTGCCTGAAGAACAACATCTTCACCGAAGCAGAAATCGACGCAATGGAAGCTAAGACCACTGACATTCTCGACAAGGCTGTTGAATTCGGTAAGGCTGCTCCCGAACCCGATGTTGCCAACGTTCTCGACAATGTCTTTGCTGACTAATTAAGGAGTAAAGGAGGAATTTATCATGGCAAGAGAAATTACTTATGCCGAAGCTATTAAAGAAGCAATGTGCGAAGAAATGCGCCGTGACGAAAATGTATATTTCATCGGCGAAGATATCGGCCTGTACTGCGGCGCTTTCGGCGTTTCCAAGGGTATGGTCCAGGAATTCGGTGAGGACCGCGTAATCGACGCTCCTATCTCCGAAACCGCTCAGATGGGTGTTGCCATCGGTTCTGCTATCACCGGTATGCGCCCCATCATCGAATTGATGTTCTCTGACTTTATGGCCGTTTGCTACGACCAGATCATCAACCAGGCTGCCAAGATGCACTACATGTTCGGCGGCAAGGTCAACGTTCCCCTGGTTCTGCGTCTGCCCGCCGGCGGCGGCACCGGTGCTGCTGCTCAGCACTCTCAGTCTCTGGAAAACATGTACTGCCATGTTCCCGGCCTGAAGGTTGTTGCTCCCTGCACTCCTTATGACGCCAAGGGCATGCTGAAGACCGCTGTTCGCGACAACAACCCCGTTGTTTTCGTAGAATCCAAGCTGCTCTACCGTAAGGCCAAGGGCGAAGTACCCGAAGAAGAATACACCATCCCCTTTGGCGTAGCCGATGTAAAGCGTGAAGGTACCGACCTGGTTATCATCACCTACAGCCGCTGCGTACAGATGGCTCTGGAAGTTGCCGAAAAGCTGGCCAAGGAAGGCAAGAGCATCGAAGTTCTGGACCTGCGTTCCCTGGTTCCCCTGGATACCGAAGCTATCATCAAGTCTGTTAAGAAGTGCAAGAAGGTAGTTGTTCTGCACGAAGCTGTTGAATTCGGCGGCTTTGGCGGCGAAATTGTTTCCACCATCACCGGCAGCGATGCTTTCTTCTACCTGGATGCTCCCATCAAGCGTGTTGGCTCCATGGCATGCCCCATGCCCTTCAACCCCAACCTGGAAAGAGAAGCACTTCCCAACGTAAACCGTATCGAAGCTGCTGTTCGTGAAATCCTGTAAAGAAACCGACAATTCAAATTATGGAGGGTTAATTTAATGGCAACTGCAATTTTTATGCCTAAGAACGGCATGGCCATGGAAGAAGGCGTACTGGTACGCTGGCTGGTTAAGGAAGGCGACAAGGTCGAAATGGACCAGCCCATCATGGAAATTGAAACCGACAAGATCACCATGGAAGACGTAGCTCCCGCTTCCGGCACCATTCTGGCCCTGTACGCCAAGGATGGCGACACCATCCCCGTACTGGAAACCATGGGTTGGATCGGCGAACCCGGCGAAAAGGTGGAAGCTCCCAACGCTGCTCCTGCCGCTGGCCCCACCACCCCCGAAACCGCTGCCGAAACTGCCGGCGCTCCTTCCGAAGTTCTGATGTCCTTCCCTCCCGAAGAAGCTCCCAAGGCTGCCCCCAATGCTGACGGCGTTATCCTGGCTACTCCTTATGCCAAGAAGCTGGCTGCCGACAAGGGCATCGACCTGGCCAACGTAACTCCCACCGGCAAGCACGGTGAAATCGTAGGCGCCGACGTTGAAAACGCTCCCACCGGCCCCAAGGCCACTCCCGTTGCCAAGAACATCGCTGCCGCCAACGGCATCGACCTCAACACTGTTGAAGGTTCCGGCTTTAACGGCAAGATCACCAAGGCTGACGTTCTGGGTGGTATGCACCAGGCTGCTCCCGCTCCCGTTGCTGTTGACGAAGAAGGCGTTGAAGCCCGCGTTAAGATGTCCGGTATGCGCAAGACCATTGCTCAGCGCATGACTCAGAGCTACTTCGAGAACCCCGTTGTTACTCAGAACGTATCTGCTGACGTTACCGCTCTGCTGGCTCTGCGTGCCAAGATCAACGAAGGCAAGGAAAAGGCTGACCGCATCTCCATCAACGATTTTGTTATGAAGGCCTGCGCCATCGCCGTTTCCGAACATCCCCTGGTTCGCACCATCATCGACGGCGACGAACTGGTAACCATGAAGGCTACCAACGTTGGTATGGCTGTTGGTTCTGAAGGCGGCCTGATCGTTCCCGTTATCAAGAACGCCGACATGCTGAGCCTGTCCAAGCTGTCTGCCCAGGCCAAGGATCTGGCCAACCGCGCCCGCAACGGCGGCCTGAAGATGGACGAGTACACCGGCAGCACCTTCACCGTATCCAACATGGGTATGTACGAAGTTGACTCCTTCTCTCCAATCATCAACCAGCCCAACTGCGCCATCATGGGCGTATGCCGTGTTCGCGACGAACTGGCTCTGGTTGACGGCGAAGTAGTTGTTAAGAAGATGATGGGCCTGTCCCTGACCTTCGACCACCGCATCCTGGACGGTGTAACTGCTGCTCAGTTCGAACTGCGCATCAAGAAGCTGCTGGAAAACCCCATGGAGATCCTGCTGTAAGCTGACTGCACAAGTTTAGAACCACACAAGACCCCCCGCCCGGCGGGCGGGGGGTTTCCTGCAGAAAATTCGGTACGCCCTTTTGGGCGGATACTTAATAAGGAGAGAATTAACATGGCAATGTATGATATCGCAGTAATCGGCGGCGGCCCTGCCGGTTACGTTGCAGCCATCAAGGGCGCCCAGCTGGGCGGCAAGGTCATCCTGTTTGAAAAGGATGTTGTTGGCGGTACCTGCCTGAACCGCGGCTGTATCCCCACCAAGACCTATGTTATGACTGCCGAATACATCGAACACATCAAGGGCGGCGCTGTCCGCGGCATCATCAACAACCCCGAAACTTCGGTCAACATGGAACAGGTTGTTAAGTACAAGGCCGGCGTTGTAAAGCAGCTGACCGACGGCGTAGCCGCTCTGCTGCGCTCCAACGGCGTTGACGTTGTAAAGGGTGTTGCCAAGATGGTTGGCGAAACCAAGATCGAATGCAACGGCACCGTTTACGAAGCCAAGAACACCATCCTGTGCGGTGGTTCCAAGGCTGGCATCATCCCCTTCCCCGGCGTTGAAAACAAGAACGTTGTCACCTCTGACGGCATTCTGGAACTGACCGAACTGCCCAAGAAGCTGGTCATCATCGGCGGCGGCGTTATCGGCTGCGAAGTAGCCACCGCTTTTGTAAACTTCGGCAGCGAAGTTACCATCGTTGAAATGATGCCCCGTCTGGTTGCCAATATGGACGAAGAAATCTCTAAGGGCATTGAAAAGAGCCTGAAGAAGATGGGCGTTAAGGTCCTGTGCAACTACAAGGTAGAAGAGATCAAGGACGAAGCCGGCAAGACCTACGTTGTTGCCAACGGCGAAAAGCTGGAAGCTTCCAAGATTCTGCTTTCCATCGGCCGTGTAGCCGACCTGGAATGCCTGGGCACCCTGGCCGACCGCATCAAGCAGGAACGCGGCAAGGTTGTTGTTGACGACTATATGCGCACCACCATCCCCAACATCTACGCCCCCGGCGACATCAACGGCCGCATCATGCTGGCTCACCCCGCTTTCAAGATGGGCGAAGCTGCTGCTGCCTGCTGCATGGGCAAGAATGTTAAGGCTGACCTGTCCAAGGTTCCCAGCTGCATCTACACCCTGCCCGGCGCTGCCTCCTGCGGTCTGACCGAAGCTCAGGCCAAGGAACAGTATGGCGCCGACGTTATGGTTGGTCGCTTCCCCTTCAACGGCAACGGTCGTGCTCTGGCCTCCGGCGCCGGCGAAGGTTTTGTAAAGGTAATTGCCGAAAAGAAGTACGGCGAGATCCTGGGTGTTCACATGTTCGGCGGCGACGCCACCGAAATGATCAGCGAAGCTTCCTCTCTGATGGCTATGGAAATCACCGTCAACGAAGTTGCTGACATCATCCATTCTCATCCCACCTTCTCCGAAGCATTCATGGAAGCTTGCGCCGATGCTCTGGGCGAATGCATCCATCTGCCTGCCAAAAAGAAGAAGTAAGTAATCCTAAAAAAATGCTGTGCCCCGCTGTCCTTGGGGCGGCGGGGCATTTCTTTTTTGGGGAACCATCCCCACACGGTAGACGTTCAAAGTCGTACCGCGCCTTGTGCCTGTCGGGCCAAAATCCGGAAGACATCTGCAACACAAAACGCTGTGGAATTTTCCACGGGCGCGGTAAGATCAAAAGATTGGAGTGAACCCTATGCCGATCGGTGCAGAACAGCGCTATTACCTGAAGCTGAAAGCGGTTTATTACTACTACGAAAAGGACTATACCCAGACCGAAATTGCCCAGATGCTCAATGTTTCCCGCATCACCCTGGGCAAGCTTCTGAAGGAAGCCAGGGAAGAGGGCATGGTCAAGATCGACATTGTGGACCAGCGTAACGTCAAGCAATTGCTGGAACTGGAAGCCCGCCTGCGCGACCGGTTCGGTCTGGCTGATGTCAAGGTGGTCGACTGTGTTGAAAATGACAAGAAGGAAATTACCCGCAAGATCGCCATGGCAGCGGCACGCTATGTGGAACACATCCTGCGTCCCAATACCAAGGTGGGCATCGCCTGGGGCCACACCCTGGAAATGATGGTGGATTTCCTCAACGAAAACCGCAATGTATCCGGCCTGGAGGTCGTCACTCTGCTGGGCGGTGCCAGCACCGCCGATTCCATGATTCAGCCCAACATTCTGGCTCAGCGTCTGATCCAGAAGTATGGCGGCGTGGGTTACATCATCAACGCTCCCTACCTGTGCCAAAGCGAGGAGCTCTGCAAGGCCATCAAGCAGGAGCCCCACATTGCCGACGCGCTGGAACGCAGCAAGCACACCGACATGACCCTGATCGGCATTGGCGAATGCCCCGACCTGGATGCCGGTTATGATTCCAACTACCGCTACAGCGCCGAAACCACCCGCGAGCTGCTGGAAAACCACGCCGTGGGCGATATCTGCGCCAACTTTTATGACATCAACGGCAACCCCTGCAAGTCTTCGGTTTGCAACAAGGTGGTTTCCATCGACCTGGCTGACCTGCGTGAACACAAAAAGGTCATTGCAGCCGGCGGCGGCCCCAACAAGCATCAATCGGTGCTGGGAGCCCTGCGCGGCGGCTACATCGATGTGCTGATCACCGATAAGTTCACTGCCGAGGCAGTTTTGGCCCACCGTTGAGAAATTACAACGAAAACAATCGTCCGGTATTCTTTTGGATGCCGGGCGTTTCTTTTTTGCAGTCAAAGGCCATGTTTTTGCTTTATAACAGTTGAGTTTTTTTGTAAAATAGGGTATACTGTTTTGATGATAGGGCCGAGGCTCTGTCATGCGGATGCGCGGGCCCTGTGCGACAAGAAGTCGTGAACCATGTCAGGCGGGGAACCGAGCAGCATTAAGCGGCCTATTGTGCGCCGCAGCAAGCCTGTTCGTCCGCATGACAGAACACCGGCCCTCGTTTTCCAAAAAGACCCGGAAAGGATGGTGGCAAATGCACCAGGCACTCTATCGAATTTGGCGTCCCGGCATTTTTGACGATGTGGTGGGTCAGGAGCACATCACCACCACCCTGAAGAACGAGATCGCCGCCGGCCGTCCCGCCCACGCCTACCTGTTCATTGGCAGCCGCGGCACCGGCAAAGCCACCTGCGCCCGCATTGTGGCCAAGGCGGTCAACTGCCTGAACCAGCACGATGGCAACCCCTGCGGCGAATGTGAAATGTGCCGCGGCATCGACAACGGCTCGCTGGTGGATGTGGTGGAGATCGACGCCGCATCCAACAACGGCGTTGAGAACATCCGCGACCTGCGCGAGGAGGCAAATTTTTTGCCCAACGCCGCCAAATACCGGGTCTACATCATCGACGAAGTGCATATGCTGTCGGTTTCGGCCTTCAACGCACTGCTCAAGATTTTGGAAGAACCCCCGGCACACGTGCTGTTCGTGCTGGCTACCACCGAGGTGCACAAGGTCCCCGCGACCATTCTTTCCCGCTGCCAGCGGTTTGATTTCCGCCGCATCGACAGCGGCGTGATCGCCGGACGGCTGCAGCAGGTGGCACAGGGCGAGGGCTTCCACCTGGAGGAAGAGGCAGCCATGCTCATCGCCCGCATGGCCGACGGCGGCATGCGCGACGCCCTTTCCATCATGGATCTCTGCTCCTCCTATAACCGTGAAATCACGGTGGACACCGTCAGCCAGGCCACCGGTCTGGTTGCCCAGGACTACCTCTTCAAACTGGCTGAAGCGGCCCACACCCGCAACACCGGAGAGTTTTTGGAACTGGTGGGGCAGGCCGGACGCAGCTATGTGGAATATGACCGCCTGTGCGAACAGCTTATCGGCCATTACCGCAACCTGATGGTGGCCAAGTCCTCGAAAAAGCCGGAGGACCTGATCGTATGTCTGCCCGAAGTGCTGGAACAGTACAAGGAACAGGCCCGCCGCTTCCCGGTGGCTGAAATTCTGCAGACCCTCACCATCCTGCAGGAGACCCTGGCCGCCATGACCAAGACCACCTACCGCCGCACCGAACTGGAAATGGCCGCTGTGCGCATCTGCGAACTGCGCAGCCAGGCCCCGGTTGGGGAGTCTGCGGATACCTCGGCGTTGGAAGGCCGTCTGGCCAGCCTGGAGCAGCGCTTTGCCGCCGGAGCAGTTCCTGCTGCGGCCCAACCCAAGGCCGCTCAGGAGGAGCCAAAGACCGCCGCTGCGGCACCTGCAAAGCAGGAACCCGCTGCCCCCAAGGGTGCGGCCCCTGCTGCAGACCTTCCGATCAGCCCCTTTGCCGAATGGCCCCAGGTGCTTACGGCGCTCAGCAAGACCAATGTGGCCCTCAGCGGATTTTTGGTCAGCAGCCGGGCCTTTTTCCAGGGCAACCGTGTGCTCATCGACTGCCGTAACAGCATGTTCCTTGACCTGGTGCGCAACAACCAGAAGGCCAAGGATGACCTGAAGCGGGCCATCGCCCAGGTGACGGGCCAGAACTACGGCATCGGCCCCTATAACGCCGAAACCGCTCCGGAACAGCCCGACCAGCAGCCCACCAATCCCGTGGATGCCTTGCTCAGCAATGCCAAGGCTGCGGGAATACCCATAGAGATCAATTGACAGGAGGAATATCGATATGAAAGCAAGACTTCCCGCAGGTTACGGCGGAGGCGGCATGGGCAACATGCAGCAGATGATCCGTCAGGCCCAGAAGATGCAGGAGGCTATGACCGCCAAGCAGGCCGAACTGGATGAAAAGGAATACACCACCACCTCCGGCGGCGGTGTTGTGGAAGTGACCATCACCGGCAAAAAGGAGATCGTTGCCCTGAACCTGAAGCCCGAGATCGTTGACCCCGATGATGTGGAAATGCTGCAGGATTTGGTAATGGCTGCTGTAAATGAAGCCATCCGCACCGTGGAAGACACCAACGCAGCCGAAATTGGCAAGATCACCGGCGCTATGAATATGCCCGGAATGGTATAATTCGACAGAAATATACAAATAGTATTACGTTTGACCCAGAGGTGAATGCCCATGGCCTACAGCGTACTGCCTTTGACAAGGCTGATCGAACAGTTTGAAAAGCTTCCCGGCGTGGGACGCAAAGGTGCCCAGCGTCTGGCCTTCCACGTGCTTGGCCTACCCAAGCAAAAGGCGGTGGACTTTGCCAACGCCATTCTGGAAGCACACGAAAAAATCAAAAAGTGCAGCGTCTGCCAGAACCTGACCGATGCCGAGCTTTGCCCTGTTTGCATGGATGGCGGCCGTGACCGCGGCGTTATCTGTGTTGTGGAAGACCCCCGTGACGTCATTGCCTTTGAACGCACCCGGGAATACAAGGGTGTCTACCATGTGCTTCATGGGCTTATCTCTCCCATGGAGGGCATCGGTCCCGAACAGCTGACCATCAAGGAGCTGATCGCCCGCTTGGGCGACGGGGAAGTGAAGGAAGTCATTATGGCCACCAACCCCACCGTGGAAGGGGAGGCCACCGCCATGTATCTGGCCCGCCTCATCAAGCCCATGGACATCAAGGTGACCCGCCTGGCCTACGGTATCCCTGTGGGCGGCAACCTGGAATATGCCGACGAAGTGACCCTCTTCCGCGCGTTGGAAGGCCGCAGCGAACTGTAAACCCCAAAGGGGAGGAATGGCGTTGGAACATAAGCTGACCGAACTGCTGAAAGCCGTAAAATTTGCTGTTGTTGGGGTGGTCAACACCCTCATCGATTATGGCGTTTTTGCGCTGTTGGCACAGGTGCTTTTTGTAAATGTCTACCTGGCTCAGGTCATCAGCTACTCCTGCGGCATCCTCAACAGTTATATCTGGAACCGCAGTTGGACCTTCCGGTCGGAAAACCGGTTCTTTGGTCCCACACTGGTGCGCTTTTTGGCGCTTAACCTGTGCATGCTGGGGATTTCCACCGCGGTGCTGGCGTTTTTTCTCAAAATCGGTTTTTCCAAACTGATCGCCAAGGGATGTACCGTGGCAGTCACCATGGTCATCAGCTTTGTGGTCAACCGCCTGTGGGTGTTCAAACCTCAAAATTCAACCGATACCCCTTGACTTTGCGCTCATGGGTGTCTATAATCAAATTCCCACCGGGCAGAAAGGCAGGTGAGCGGCTTTGGCAGGGGATACCATCAAGAACATTGCGAATAATAAAAAGGCATTCCACGAATATTTTGTGGAGGAAAGCTTTGAATGCGGCATTGAACTGGCCGGCACCGAGGTGAAAAGCCTCCGCCAGGGCGGCGCTAGCTTGAAAGAAGCCTGGTGCGAGATCAGCGACGGCGAGGTTTTTGTCAAGCAGATGCACATTGCCCCCTACGATAAGGGCAATATTTTCAACAAAGACCCGCTGCGTCCCCGCAAGCTGCTGCTGCACAAAAGCGAGATACGCAGACTGATCGGCCAAACCAAACAGCAGGGTTTCACTCTGATTCCGCTTTCTCTTTACTTCAAAGGTTCAAGAGTTAAGCTGCAAATGGGGCTTTGCCGTGGCAAAAAGCTCCACGACAAACGCCAGGATATTGCCAAGCGTGACGCCCAGCGCGATATCCAGCGTGCAATGAAAGAACGCAACCGGTAAAAACCGGACGCTGCCGGCGGTTTTCAGCCGATATATGGGGGCGTAAAGGTTTCGACGGGGGCCAAGAAGCATGGTAAGCGAGTAGAGGCGCTCGACCTCTATAAAACGGGTAAACTTAAAAATAAACGCCGAATCTAATTTCGCGTACGCAGCCTAAATAGGCTGCCGTTCCTGCCGGGAGTACCACGGCCCGGACAGGGGCGTCGATTAGTGGTGAACGTCACTGGCCCGCTCCCCGAAGCCGGTGATGCCTAAGGGGATACTGAGCATTACAGTTTGTTTGTCAACGGTAGTGTAAGGGAATGTAAATGACAAACTGCACTCGGAGAAAGCTGTGTGGATCGACTTTCGGACGGGGGTTCGATTCCCCCCGCCTCCACCACTAAAGAAAAGACCGCCTTAAGGCGGTCTTTTTTAATTAGCGGCTAATTTTGCGGGCAATGATGCAAATCATCATGGTGATGACCATATCCAAAGCGGTAGCACCCAGAATGAAATCTACATTCATCAAAATCCGGTAGAGAACAAAGCCTATGACCCAGATGATCATGTTTTTCCAATCGAAGTTTTTGCCCGAGCAGTCATTTTTCAAAATAAAATAATCGGCGATTTGAATGGCGATCATCGGTGCGAATACAGAGCCGATGAGGTAGAGAAAATCGGTGATGTCGGTGATGGGGAACAGCGCGGCGGTTACAATGCCGATCACCGTTACCAAAACAGCCATCCATTTTCCGCTTAGTTTGGAAGAAACCGATTCGCTGGAAACACCTGCCGAATAGGCATCCAGGAAGGTGGTGGTGACGGTGGAGAAAACAACGATGACCAGTCCGGCGATGCCAAGGCCGGCCTTGAGCATGATCTGGGCAATATCGGTCTCACCGGTCAGCAGCGCGGCTCCCATGCCGATCAGGTACATCCAGCAGCTTACCAGCCCATAAACAACGGCGCTTACGGCACTGGCCTTTACCGGCTGCTGGGCTTCGCGGGTATAGTCGCTGATCAAAGGCAGCCAGGAAAGAGGCATGGCGACCGAAAGTTCCACTGCGGCGCCGAAGGACATCGCTTCTCCAACAGAGTTGTTGTGGCCGCCTTCGCCAAAGATGATGAAGCTTAGCACAATGGTCAATGCAAACAGGGAGACCATGGCGACGGTGTTGATCTTGCCAAGGCTTTTGATGCCAATCAAGATCCAAAGGATGATCAAAAGGCCGATGACCAAGCACCAGATCCAGTTGCCGATCCCCCAAACGCCGTTTGCGGCCAGTGCGCCGTCGTATATCATAATGGCGGTCCAGCCGACAAGCTGTACAATGTTCAATACCGCAAAGAGCAGACAGCCCTTTTGTCCAAAGCTCATCTTTACCGTTTCCATGGCGCTGCGCTGCGTTTTGCCGCCGATCACACCTGCCAGGAACAGCAGGGCACAGCCAATGATGTGGCCGATGATGATGGCCAGCAGACCTTTGCCAAAGCCCAGGGGGGCAAAATAGGTGCCGGTGATGATTTCGGCAAGGGAGACCCCTGCCCCAAACCAGATCAGTCCGTTTTCAAAAATAGAAGTGCGTTTTTCCGTCATGTTATTCTGCCTCCTTTGCAAATTTACCAACAAGGGCGAAGGCGTGGTTCATGGGGCCACTGCCCTTGCCCAGGTCCAGCATGGCCGAAAGTGCCTGCGAAATATACTCTTTGGCCAGTTCAATGGCTGGAACAATGGGATAACCCTTTGCCAGATTGGCGGCGATGGCCGAAGAAAGGGTGCAGCCGGTGCCGTGGGTGTTGGGGTTATCGATGCGCTTTCCAAAGAACCACATTGTTTCCCCGTTGGCAAAAAGAAGGTCGTTGGCGTCGTTGATGCTGTGTCCACCTTTGAGCAAAACGGCACAGCCGTAATTTTGGCCAATGATTTTTGCGGCCTTTTCCATGTCTTGTTGGGTTGCAATATTTATGCCGGAAAGGACTTCTGCTTCGGGAATGTTGGGCGTGACCAGCGAAGCGATGGGCAGCAGTTTTGCCTTCAGGGTGGCTACGGCTTCATTTTCCATCAGGGAAGAGCCAGCGGTTGCTACCATAACAGGGTCTACCACGATGTTTTTGGCCTGATGCCGGGTCAAAGCTTCGGCAACAGCTTCCATTAACTGTGAATTGGGGACCATGCCGATTTTTACCGCATCGGGAGGGATGTCGGCAAAGATCATATCGATCTGCTGCTTCAAAAAGTCGGGTGTGACCTCCGAAATTCCTGTTACGCCGGTGGTGTTCTGGGCGGTAAGGGCGGTGATCGCGCTCATGGCATAAACGCCATTCATGGTCATCGTCTTCAGGTCTGCCTGGATACCGGCGCCTCCGCTGCAGTCGCTTCCTGCAATGGTCAATGCTGTTTTCAGTTTCATTGTGTTTTCTCCTTTCTTTTTCAGCATCGTTTTTTATAGCGGCAGAAGGTGGTGCCCCCAATCTGTCGCTTGTTGCCTTAAATCAGTGCAAGCTCATGTGCTCTTGCTTTCAGCTGCTCCGCCGCGGTCTTGGGGTCCTCCGCCTTCATGATGGCGGATACGACACAAATGCCGGCGATGGGAATGCCCTTGAGAACATCGATATTATCTTTGTTCAGCCCGCCGATGGCGTTGGCGGGAAGGGGTACCGCGTTGCAGATGTCGCGGAGTGTGTCGGTGGAGGTGAGGATGGTTTTTACCTTTGTGGTAGTGGGAAAAATTGCTCCCACGCCAAGGTAGTCGGCGCCCTGCTGCCAGGCTTCGGTGGCCCAGGGAACGGTTTTGGCGGTGGCTCCGACAATTTTGTCGTTGCCCATCAGCTTGCGGGCGGTGGAAACAGGCATGTCGCTTGCCCCAACATGGACTCCCTCCGCATCAATGGCGAGGGCGACGTCAACACGGTCATCGATGATCAGCGGAACACCATACCGTTTGGCAATGGCGTGGACCTTTTCGGCCAGTTCGATGTATTCCCGGGTGGATTTCTCCTTTTCCCGAAGCTGCAGAAGGGTCACGCCCCCCTGCAGGGCCTGCTCCACACGAAAAAGAAATTCTTCTTCGGTGTAATTGGTGCTGTCGGTGACGAAATATAAGCTTGGGTCAAAATGTTTCATTTTTTACTCCTTACAGATAGACATAATCGTTGAGGACCGGCTGCAGCCCTTCCTGGGCCATATCCTGATACATGGCGCCAAAACTGCGGCTGTCGTCAATTTCAAACTGCTCGTCGCCCTTGGCGGAATCATCTTCTTTGCCGGTATATTTGCTTTCGTGGTCGCCAATGCCGGTGGACACGCCTGCAGAAACCTTGGTGGCGGCAATTTTTACAATGCCGTTGCGGAACTGCTCGCTTTCGCGGGAAGAAACGGTGATGCCCACAAAGGGCAGAAAGATGCGGTAGGCGCAAAGAACCTGGCAAAGCTGTTTTTCGCCCACATCCATGGGGTTGATCTTATCGTTGTTGATGATGGGGCGAAGGCGGGGGCAGGAAAGGGACATTTCGGCATAGGGGTACTTTCTTTGCAGATAGTAAACATGCAGGGCGCTTGCCAAGGCGTCTTTGCGGAAGTCGGACAGCCCCAGCAGAGCCGAAAATGCTACCCCGCGCATGCCGCCCCGCAGGGCACGTTCCTGCGCGTCAAAGCGGTAGGGCCACACACGCTTGTGGCCAAGCAGGTGCAGCGACTCGTACTTTTCGGTGTCGTAGGTTTCCTGAAAAACGGTGACGTAGTCGGCGCCGCACTCGTGGAGATATTTGTATTCCTCGGTGTTCACCGGGTAAATTTCCAGCCACACCATGCGGAAATATTTTCGCGCCAGCTTGCAGGCCTGGCCGATGTATTTCACATCGCTTTGGCTGCGGCTTTCGCCGGTAAGGATCAAAATTTCTTCCATGCCGGAATCGGCAATAACTTTCATTTCATGCTCGATCTGTTCCAGGTTCAGCTTCATGCGGTTGATGTGGTTGTAGCAGTTGAAACCGCAATAAACACAGTAATTTTCGCAATAATTGGCGATGTAAAGGGGGGTGAACAGATAAACGGTGTTGCCAAAGTGCTTGCTGGTTTCCATCCGGGCCCTTTGTGCCATTTCTTCCAGAAAAAGTTCGGCTGCCGGAGAAAGCAGAGCCTTGAGATCTTCCACTGAGCAGGTGTCGTGATTCAGCGCCGCGCGAACATCCTTGGCGGTGTATTTGGAATAGTCGTAGCTTTCCATCTGGCCGAGGACCTTCGAGCACACATCAGACTCAATGATCTCCATGCCGGGGAGGTATTCCATATGGTTTTTTCGGGAGGAAGGATCGGTTTCCAGGCGGTGCTTTTTTTCAAGGGCAGCAGGGGAAAGATTGCCCGAATCCACAAAAAACAGATTTTCCATTGCAGTCACCTCTCAATCCCGCAAAAAGCCGGTCAAGGGGTCGGAAGAGGAAGCCCCGCGGGTCAAAACCCGGCCCAAACCGGAAAGATAGGCCTTGCGGCCGGCCTCGATGGCTTGGCGGAAGGCGGAAGCCATCATGGTAAGGTCGCCGGCAGTGGCCAGGGCGGTGTTTGCCATAACGGCGGCGGCCCCCATTTCCATTGCCTCACAGGCCTGGGAGGGTCTGCCGATGCCGGCGTCGACAATGATGGGCAGGTCGATCTCGTCGATCAGAATTTGGATGAATTCCTTGGCGGCAAGCCCCTTGTTGGAACCGATGGGGGAGGCCAGGGGCATGATGGCAGAGGCGCCGGCGCTGACCATATCCCGGGCAGAGTTCAGGTCAGGATACATATAGGGCATGACCACAAACCCCTCGTTTGCAAGAATTTCGGTTGCCTTGACCGTCTCCTGGTTGTCGGGCAGCAGGTATTTGGTATCACGCATGATCTCAATTTTTACAAAATTGCCGCAGCCCAATTCTCTGGCCAAACGGGCAATGCGAACAGCCTCGTCAGCCGTTCTGACCCCCGAGGTGTTGGGCAGCAGGGTGACATGGGAGGGGATGTGGTCCAGAATGCTTTCCTGCTCTTTGGTGTTGGCGCGGCGCACCGCCAGGGTGATGATCTCGGCACCGGCGTCTTTTATGGCGGCATCGATCAGCTTCATGGAGTATTTTCCTGAACCCAGAATAAAACGGGAGGAAAAGGCATGTCCGCCGATTACAAGCTTGTCGTTGTTTGTCATGGGAGTTTCCTTCTTTCTTATACTTCATATTCTTCCGCAAGGATGCGGAGAATGGTGTGTGCCTGATGGGCGGCGCAAAGCATCACCCGGGGGGCGACCAATCCAATGGTATCGGCCACATCGCTGACCTCATCGCCGCACAGGTAAAACCGTTTTGTGACTTTTCGGGTGTGGATGGAGTTGGGGGAACCCATCCCCGCCATGCCGGAAGCGGCCACCAAATAGCAATGGGGCAAACGCTCCAAAACACCGTTTGCAAGCATTGCCTTGGACTGCGCATTGTCGAAAGCTTCGCAGACAATATCCGCGTCTTTTAGAAGTTCTGCGAAATTTTCCTCCGTGACCTTTGCCGTCACAGGCTTAACTTCCGTATAGGGCGCGATCTCTAACAGATTTTCCGCAAGGGCATCCGCCTTATAGCTTCCAATTTGATTTGCCTTGTATTGCTGGCGGTGCAGATTGGTAATGTCCACCCGGTCAAAATCGATGAGGATAAGCCTGCCGACCCCGGCCCTTGCCAAAGCGACGGCAACATTTGACCCAAGGCCGCCCAACCCGCAAACTGCCACCGTTGCGGCGGAAAATTTTTGCTGCAGGGACTTTCCATGGCGCTTTTCCAGCGCTGCGGTCCATTCGCCGCGGGAGGGGATCACTTAACCACCCCCCACAAAGCTGACGACTTCCAGACTGTCGCCATCCTGCAGCACCGTTTCGGCATACAGGGATTTGAAGACGATTTCCCCATTGCGTTCCACGGCAATTCTTGTGGTGTCATAGCCGGCGCCGGACAGATACTCCCCAAGCGTTTTGCCGGCAATATCCAACGAGGCTCCATTTACCTTGACCATCTTTCCACCTCCTAAAACCAAAAAACACGGGGACTTCCGGTTTGGAAGATCCCCGCGATCGGTTCGAAAAGTTCCCTACGTTGGCATTATCCAAATCAGGTTTCAGGGTCGAAGCGGATGCTTCCTCTCAGCCTGCCGTGCAAGCTCCCCATGTGTTTTATTGCAAATAAAAATCAGGAGACACCCTTTGGATGCCTCCTGTAAAAAATCGATGATATGACTTCCTACGGCGGCATTATCCGCATCAGGTTTAAGGGTCGAAGCAGTTTGCTTCCTCTCAGCCTGCCGTGCAAGCTCCCCTGTATTTTATTATGGAATAATTATATACCTATCAAAAATGAAAAACAAGAGGGAATTTTAATGTGCCTTTGGGATAGGTGCTAAAGCAAAATATTGCAAAGTAAGAAAAAATATTGTACTCTTAGGCCAAGGTGGTGAATGAAATGAGCGTTACCGTTGCTGATATTATGAAATTACCTTGCCTGAAGGACGCAAAGGTTGTGGCAGGAGCCGGAGGGATGAGCAAAGTTTTGTCTTCGGTCACTGTTCTGGAATTTTCTGACCCCAATGATGTGCAGCGCGAGATCCTTTCCAATATAGATTTTTATGGCAGTGAAATGGTCATTACCGCCTTTGCCAATATCCCCGATAATGTGGAGCAGCAATGCGCAAATATAAAACGGCTGGCCTCTGTTGGGGAAGCGGGGATGATCCTCTATTATGTGGGGATCCTGATGCCGCGGGTAGACCCGGCGTTGATCGAACTGGCCAATCAATTGGATTTTGTATTAATCGTGATGCCGGAGAAAAGGTGGGACCTGCGCTACAGCGAAGTTATCACCGAAGTGATGGAGGCCATCGTCAAAGATCAAACCCTGGAGATCTCTTTGCTGACAGATGTTTTGGACCACATAGGCAGACTGCCGGAGCATCAGCGAACGGTGGACGCTGTTCTTAGAATGGTGAGGGACCGCACCCGAACCTCGCTTGTGCTGGTGGACAGACAGGGCAGGGCGTTGGGACAGGCAAACTGGCCCATCTCGCTGGAATTGCAGACCGATGACCTGAGCGGTATTGAGCCGATGCTGCCCACACACCTTCCGGGGAACCGTACGGTGTGGCGTTGGCCCCTAAGTCTTTCCAACCCTCAGTCGATGGAATTATATTTGGTAAAAGACGGCAACCCCCTCAGCAAGGAACTGGTTTTGCAGATGGTGGAACTGATTCGCCTGGCGGTAAGTTTGTGGAGCAGCAACCATGCCGAAGTGCAGATCTCTGAGCTGGTGCGCGCCATCCTGCTTGATGAACCGCTTAAGATGCGAAGACTGGCAGACCTGTTTCATATTGATGTGGCGTCGATCCATTCCATGTGGGTACTGCATCTTGAGAACGCCGACAGCACCTTGCGGCAGCGGTTTGAGGCCGAGGCTCTGACGCAGTTAAGAGAGGCGTTATCCCACCGGTGCAGTACGGTTTTTGCAGAAATGTATGAAGGCTATCTTGTTGGGTTTATGTCCTGGAAGGACAAGGGCGAGAATGTAACAGCCCTGAGTGACGAGCTGATAGGGCGGTTGGCAGAAAAAGAGATACGGGCAACCCTGATCCGCTGCCACAGCCTGAGAAACACCGCGGATGTTCGCCGGGCTTTTTTGCTCATCGATGAGCATTTGGAGGATGCAAAAATTATTTGGCCAACAAGACAAAACTACTCGCTGGAAGAGATCGAGTTTGTGGCGCAATGCCGTCAAACGGTAAATGAAGGGGAGGAGATTTTGAAAAAGGCGATAAAGCCCCTTCAGTTGCTGGACGATTTCAGCGAAGGGGCGGAGCTGCTGCATACCCTGAGCGTCTATCTGCTGGATGTGCACAGCAGCATAACCCGCTGTGCGGAGCTGCTTTATCTCCACAAGAATACGGTAAAGTACCGCCTGGGAAGAATAGGGGCCTGCCTTGGCCACCATGTGGACAAAGAGCCGGAGAAATTTTACTTGTACCGGGCGGCGGTATTAAACCGGTTGCTTGAAAAAAATCAATAATAGGTGGAAACAGAAGAAATCGGTTTTGATGGTTTCTTCTGTTTTTCTTTGTTTAAAAAGACAAATGAACTGTTGCGATTTTCAGCCAGAGGGCCATTTACTTTGCCGCTTTAAATTGACTATAATATGCCATACTCCTAAACAAGAGAGAAGGTTTATGAATGGAAAAACAAAATTCCGGTTTTGAAATTAAGGCCGAAGAAAGACAAAGTTGGGTTTCGATCACTATGGTGTGGATCGGCGCAATGATCTGCGTTCCTGCTTTGATGATCGGCGGCATGATCGGCGCGGGCCTTTCTTTGGGCACGGCTGCACTTGCCATCATCATTGGTTACGTTCTTATCTGCATTTTTATGAGTTTTATGGGCATGCATGCCTGTGACACCGGCCTGCCCACCGCCGTTATGGCAGGCAGTGCCCTTGGCGAAAAGGGTGCCAAATACATAATCAGCACCATCCTTGCCATCTCCTGCATCGGTTGGTTTGGCATTCAGGCGGCTGTTTGCGGCTCCTCTTTCTCCTCCATGATTGTCGGCATGACCCGTCTGAACATTCCGGTGTGGCTGTCTTCTGTGGTATGGGGGATCATCATGCTGCTTACCGCATGCTTCCGTTTCAGCGGTCTGAAGTGGCTGAACAAGATCGCCGTTCCTCTGCTGGGCGTTGTTTTGGCATACAGCCTGATCTATAATCTGGCTTCCGGCAACGGCGCCGCCCTGGTGGGCTACCAGCCTGCCGCTCCCATAGGGCTGGTCGGCGGCATTAGTCTGACAGTCGGTTCCTTTGTTGTGGCTGCCGCCATTTCCGGCGACTACTGCCGTTTTGCAAAAAGCCGCAACGATGTTGTAAAGTCCTCCATCCTCGGTGTTCTTCCCGCAGGTTTGGTCGTTTTGATGCTGGGCGGCATCCTTGCCATCTGCACCGGCTCCTATGATATCAGCGTATTCCTTTCCACCGCGGGTCTGCCCTTTATCGGCCTGGTCGCTCTGGTTCTGGCTACCTGGACCACCAATGTTTCCAACGCCTATTCCGGCGGCCTGGCACTGTCGGTCCTGCTTGGCCAGGATGAAAAGAAGAGCCAGATGACCACCGCCGTTGCCGGTATCATTGGTACCGTTCTGGCCGCCGTTGGCATCCTCAACTCCATTCAGGGCTTCCTGTCCCTGCTGTCGGCCATCGTTCCCGCATTGATGGGCGTTATGATCGCTGACTATTGGATCATTGGCCAGGGCAAGGTGGAAAACTTTGAAATCCGCAAGGGCTTCTACGCTCCCGGTGTCGTTTCCTTTGTTCTGGGCGCACTGGTTGCCTGCATGACTGGCGGCACCTTTGCCACCATTCCGGCCCTGTCCTTCCTGAACATCCCCTTCTTCATTGGCCCCATCAACGGCATCGTTGTTGCACTGGTCGTTTATGTGATCATTGCAAAGCCCGCGGGCAAAAAGGCCTGAATTTAATCATCAAATAAAAGGTAGGGTACGGTAGATTAAGCCGTGCCCTACTTGTCACATTCAAAAACAAAGGAGTGTTTTGTTTGCGTAAGATTGGTATTCCCGAAATTGAAGATATTGCTTTGGGTGCTGCCCTGTTAGGTGCAGGTGGCGGCGGTGATCCCTATGTGGGCAAATTGGTCGCCATCGGTGCCGTTCAGGAATGCGGCCCTGTTACCATGCTGGATCCTGACGAGGTTCCCGACGACGCCCTGGTAGTTCCCATCGCCATGATGGGCGCCCCCACGGTTCTGTGCGAAAAGGCCATTGGCGGTGATGAATACAAGACCCTGTATGACACCGTTTCCACCTTTTACGGCAAGCCCATTTTTGCCTTTATGCCGATCGAGGCCGGCGGCGTAAACTCGATGCTTCCCATTGCTGCCGCTGCCCGCCTTGGCCTGCCCCTGGTGGACTGTGATGGCATGGGCAGAGCTTTTCCCGAGCTGCAGATGGTCACCTTTACCATCGGCGGCGGTTCCGCAACCCCCATGGCTATGGTTGATGAAAAGGGCAATTCCTGCATTTTCCGCACTGTTACCAACAAGTGGACCGAAGAACTGGCCCGTTCTGTTACCATGGCTTGCGGCGGCTCTGTTTCGGTTTCGCTGTATGCAATGGAAGGCAAATTCATGAAGGAATACGGCGTTCGCGGCATTGTTACCCGCAGCGAAGTGCTGGGTTCTGCTATCCGCAAGGTCAAGGAAGTGACCGACAAGACCCCCGAAGAAGCCTTCCTGGAGATCACCGAAGGCTACAAGCTCTTTAAGGGCAAAATTTGCGACGTTCTGCGTGATGTGCGCAATGGCTTTAACTTCGGCAAGGTCGTTTTGGATGGTATTGGTGATTACAAGGGCCAATCCGCCTATGTGGAATTCCAAAATGAAAACCTTACCGCAGTTGTTGACGGCGAGATTTTGGCCACCACCCCGGACCTGATCTGCCTGGTGGATACCGAAACCTTTACCCCTGTTCCCACCGACGCACTGAAGTATGGCAAGCGTGTTATGGTCATTGGCCTGAAATGCTTCCCCCTGTGGAGGACCAAAGAAGGGTTGGATCTGGTCGGCCCTCGTTACTTTGGCGTAGATACCGACTACATCCCGCTGGAAGAGCGCTGCAAAGGAGGCTGCTGATATGTATAAACTTGGTATTGACGTGGGCGGCACCAACACCGATGCCGTTTTGATCGATGAAAAACTGAACGTTGTAGCTTCGATAAAGCAGCATACCTCGGAAAATATCTATGATGGTATCATCAATGCTGTGCGCACCGTGCTGGAACAATCCGGCATTGACCGTGCCGAAATTGTCCAGGCGATGCTGGGCACCACCCAGTGCACCAACGCTATTGTAGAAAGAAAGAATTTGGCTCCCATCGGCATCATGCGTATTGGTGCTCCCGCCTCCCGCGGTATTCCCCTGATGGTAGACTGGGCGGAAGACCTGAAAAAGATTGCTGTGAAAACCGCCATTGTTGGCGGCGGCTTTGAGTATGACGGCAAAGAGCTGGCCCCCTTTGATACAGAGGCGGCAACAAAGTTCTTCCAGGAGCTGAAGGAACAGGGCGTAAAGTCGGTAGCAATTTCCTGCGTATTCTCCACCGTGCGAAACGACCATGAACTGGAAGCGGCAAAGCTGTGCAAGGAAGTGATGGGGGAAGATGTCCATGTGTCCATCTCCAGCGAGATCGGTTCCATGGGCCTGATCGAGCGTGAAAACGCCACGATCCTCAACGCCGCGCTGTATAAGGTTGCCCAATCCTTTACCGAAGGGTTTGCACAGTCGCTGGCAGACCAGGGCGTTACCAATGCCCAGGTATATTTGTCGCAGAATGACGGCACTTTGATGACCATGGATTATGCCCGCCGCTATCCTATTTTGACCATCGCCTGCGGTCCCACCAACTCCATCCGCGGCGCAAGCTATTTGAGCCAGCAGAAGAACGCCATCGTCATCGACGTGGGCGGCACCACCACCGACCTGGGTGTCATTCAAAATGGCTTCCCCAGAGAATCCGGTGTGGCAGTGACCATTGGCGGTGTTAGAACCAACTTCCGTATGCCCGACGTGGTGTCCATCGGTCTTGGCGGCGGTTCCATTGTTCGTCAGCAGGAAGACGGCACGGTAACAGTAGGCCCCGATTCTGTGGGCTATAAAATCACCGAGAAGGCCCTGTGCTTTGGCGGCGATGTATGCACCGCAACAGATATTGCCGTCCGCCTTGGCATGACCGATTTGGGCGACAAATCCCTTGTGATGGGACTGGACGAAGAATTTGCCAAAAAGGGCATGGCTGCTATCCGCGCCTTGTGCGAAGATTCCATCGACGCCATGAAGGTTTCTTCGGATGATGTCGACGTCATTCTGGTGGGCGGCGGTTCCATCGTTTTGCCCGAAAATCTGGCCGGCGCCAAGAGCGTTACCAAGCATGAGCATGGCGGTGTAGCCAATGCCATCGGTTCCGCCATTTCCAAGGTCAGCGGCACCTACGAGCAGTTGATCGACTATAATGAGATCCCCCGTGAGAAGGCTCTGGAACAGGCCCGTGCCGAAGCCATTGAACTGGCCGTTTCTGCAGGTGCCATCCGTGAGACTGTGGAGATCATTGATGCCGAAGATGTGCCTTTGCAGTACTACCCCGGCAACACGGCCCGTGTAAAGATCAAAGCAGCCGGTGATTTGGCTTAATATTTTTTGCTTTTCCACAACAGGTATCTTTTTGATATCTGTCTCCAATCTCTTAAACTGTTCAGGGCGGAAGTCTCAATAGGGGGCTTCCGCCCTGGGCAGGTAAAAGAACGGTTGGAACCAATGGAACAGAACACCAAAGGCGGCGGGCGGATGCTTGCGTCCTTTTTCCTTCTTAAAAAAGCAGCGCTATCCCAATGGGGCCCATCCCGCTATTGTTGGGAGAATGGAAATGCGCTGTTTCGCCTTCTTGTGTTGGGGGCATGGGTTTGCTATAATCCCAATAGAAAGAGAGGGAATGCCATGAAGGTCTTTTTGTGCGAAAATATCCACAGCGATGCCCTGCGCCTGCTGCAAAGTCGGGCCGAGATCATCGGAGATTGGGGCCGCATCGGCGAGGTGGATGCCATCATCAACCGCAACCTGCGCCTTGACCGGGAGCTGCTGGCCAAAGCCCAAAACCTCAAGGTGGTGGCTATCCATGGGACAGGTTCGGATGGCGTAGATTTGGAATACTGCAAGGAAAAGGGCATTGTGGCCTTTAATGTTCCCTACCAGAATTCCGATTCGGTGGCCGAGCTGATCGTGGCTCTTTCCCTCGTCATGCTGCGCAAGCTTCATCTGGCTGACCGCCTGGTTTGCGGCGGGGCCGAGATCACCACCGCCCCCGCTGTTTTGATGGGCGGCGAGCTGGCCGGCAAGACCCTTGGCCTTGTGGGTGTGGGGGACATTGCCCGCCGTGCCGCCCGCATCATGAAGGATGGCTTTGGGGTCAAGGTGATCGGCTATTCCCCCACGCTGACCGCCGAAAAGGCTGGGGCGCTGGGCATTGGGTTCTGTCCCACCATGCGGGAGGTTTTGGCCCGGGCCGACATCGTTAATGTTGGGGTGCACCTGACCAAAGACACCGTAAACCTGATCGGGGCAAAGGAACTGACTGCCATGAAGCCCACCGCCATTTTGATCAACACCGCACGGGGCGGTGTGGTGGATGCCGACGCCCTTTATCAAGCGCTGACCACGGGGAAAATTGCGGGAGCGGCCTGTGATGTGTTCACCCAGGAGCCGCCCACCAAGGAAAATCCCCTGGTGGGGCTGGAAAACTTTGTGGCCACCCCCCACATCGGCGCCAACACCGACGAGGCCCTGCGCCGCGTTGGGGTAACAATGGTGGAACAAATTTTTGCGGTGATGGACGGGCAGGAGCCCGACTATCCCTGCCGATAAGCAAAAAAGAAGTCATGACCACCCGATGGATGGCCATGACTTTTTTGTTAGTTTGCAAGAAATGCTTTCAGTTCTTCGGGGGTGGGCATGGAAAGCACACCGCCGTACTTTGTGGCAACATAGGCGCCGATGCTGCAGCCTGTCTGCACCATGGCGGTCAATTGCTGTTCGGTCAGTTCTGCCAGCGGGCAGCCGAATTCCAAAAAGGTGCACAGTGCGCCGCCGGTGAAGGAGTCGCCGCAGCCGGTGGTGTCCACCGCCTGCACCCTGGGGGAGGGGCATTGGCCGCTGTATTTTTTGCTGCGGAAGAAGCAGCCCTCGGCCCCCAGTGTGACAAAAATCACTTCCAGGTTGGGGAACTCCTGCATCAGCAGGGAGGAGGCTTCGGCCACATCCTTGCTGCCGGTCAGCAGCTCGGCCTCTTCTTCCGAAACTTTGAGGATGTGGGCATAGGGCATGACCCGGCGGATGGCGGGGACCATGTCATCTTTGTTATCCCACATGCCGGGGCGAACGTTGGGGTCAAAGGAAATGATAAGTCCCTCCTCCTTGGCCACATTCAGGGCGCGCATGGTGGTGGCGTCCCCTGTGGGGGTGCTCATCAGCAGCGAACCAAGCTGCAGGATGCGGCTGCTGCGGAGGATGTCCTCCCGCAGATCCTGGGGAGCAAAACAGGTGTTGGCCGAGTTTTTCCAATAGAAGGAGAAGCTGCGGTCGCCGTCGGCAGCGTTGTGCACAAAGGCCAGAGTGGTGTTGTAAAGGCTGTCATGCACCACCCCTTCGGTGTTTACGCCCATGTTGTTCAAAGTATCCACCAAAAACTGGCCCAGCGAGTCGCTGCCCACACGGCTGAGCATGGCGGTGGGGTGGCCCAGACGGGCGGCTGCCGCCAAAACATTGGGGTGAGCGCCGCCGGGGTTGGCGGCATACTGGGGCTTGCCATCCTGGGTGGCAGGGGAAGAAGTGAAGTCGATGAGGAATTCCCCCATGCCGCAGATGTCAAATCGTTTCATTCAAAAGCACCTCGTTTTCTGTGCGTTTATTTCTATCATAACAGCCTTTTAAGAAAATGGAAAGAGTGGGAATAGCGGTGTCCTGAGAATGGGCAGCGGGAAGACCTTGCTCGCTTTTTGTATAAATCCTTCTATTTGGGGAAAGCTTTGGAAAGAAGAACAGGGGAGGTGAGGCTGTGAAAGGACGGGTTCTTGTTACCATGGGCGCGGTGGCGGCTTGCGCCGTGCTGGGTATTGCCGCCGCAAACTATGACCTGCGACAAACCCAAACCCAGGCGGTGCTGCAGGAGGCGCAGGGCATCCCAAAAGCCGGGCAGACTGCCCAGGAGCCGGACCTACCCGCAGTAAGCGGGCAGACCGAACCGGCCCAGCCCATTCTTCAGGAGAACAACAGCCCGGTTTACCGGCTGGGGACAAGCCAGGGACGGCTGGCGGTTTTTGTGGAAGGCAGCGATGAGCCCGAAATGGTGCTGGACGTCTATCTTTCCACCCTGCCCGAGGTGGACCGGCTGCTGCTGGAGCAGGGGATAGAGGCCCAAAGCTACGCCCAGCTTGTTTCGATGATAGAAGATTATATCAGCTAAAAAAGCACCTGCGGATGCAGGTGCTTTTTTTGATAGTGTGTTGGGGATGGTCGTCAGATGGTCATGCCGGCGCAATAGCCGGTGCGCATGGCTTCCAGCACCTTGGCGGAGCGGCGGCAGTCGCCCACCACCACAACATCTTCGGCCAGGTCGTGCCAGCTGTCGTATTCTTCCGAGGTGCCCCGCATGCCGGTGGCAATCAGAACAGTATCGGCGTCCAGCAGTTGTTCGTTGCCGTTTTGGTCGACCACACGCACGCCGGCATCCTCAATGGCAACCACCTTGGTGCCCCGGTAGGTCTTGGTGGATTCCTCCAGCTTGGTCAACAGGTGCTTCCAATGGATGTAGGGGGCGTCCTTGGCCAGCTCTTCCTTCATCTCTACAATGGAAACATCCTTACCCTGCCATGCCAGAGCCAGGCCCTCTTCGCAGCCGGCCATGCCGCCGCCCACGACCACCACCTTCTGCCCAACAGGAACCCTCTTTTTGAACAAATCAGTGACGTGGTAAACATTGGGGCGCTCCACACCGGGGATGGCGGGGATGATGGGGCGGGCGCCGCAGGCCACGATGATGGCGTCGGGGGCCACATTGCGGATCAGGTCGGTGGTCACATTGGTGTTCAGGCGGATCTTGAGGCCGGGGGTGCGG
>JAGAPB010000120.1 GCA_017847995.1 Oscillospiraceae bacterium | reverse complement strand
CCTGCCGCAGGCCGTGTTCCAGGGCAGCCGCAAGGGTGCGGCAGGCGGCGTCGGCGGCAATGTTGCCGGCGGCGTGGCCGCCCATGCCGTCACACACCACGGCCCAAACCGGCTGCTGCCCGGGGGCAGAGCAGGCCAGGCAATCCTGGTTCATTTGGCGGCGCAGACCGGTGTCGGTAACGGTCAGCAGTTTGATCATGGGGTTTCCTCGCTTTCTTGGGTGGAAGATTGGGCGTGGGTGCGCCGAAGCTGTCCACAGGCGGCGTTGATGTCGGTGCCCAGTTCCCTGCGCACGGTGGCGTTTACCCCGCAGCTTTGCAGCGTTTTTTGAAAGCGCTCCACTGCCTGGCGGCTGCTGCGGCGGTTGCCCCGCTCCACAACAGGGTTGACCGGGATCAGGTTGACATGGCAGAGCATCCCCTTGAGCAATGCGGCCAGTTCCCTGGCCTGTTCGGGGCTGTCGTTTTTGCCTTCGATCAATGCATATTCAAAGGATACCCGGCGGCCGGTGGTGTCAAAATAGTCACGGCAGGCCTTCAGCAGGGCATCGATGTTCCATTTGTTGTTGATGGGCATGCTGGCCGAGCGCACGGTGTCGTTGCTGCCGTGCAGGCTGATGGAAAGGGTCAGCCCCAGCTTTTTTTCGGCCAGGTCATAGATGCGGTCCACCAAACCGCAGGTGGAAAGGGAAACATGGCGCAGGCTGAGGTTCAGTCCCCGGGGGTCGCTGAGCAGCTCCAGAAAGGCCATCACATTGTCGTAGTTATCCAAAGGCTCGCCAATGCCCATCAGCACCACCGAGTCGATGCGGTGGCCGCTGTCGGCGGTGGCGGTGTAAATTTCGTCCAGCATTTCGGCGGGGGTCAGGTTGCGCACCAAACCGCCCAGGGTGGAGGCGCAGAAGCGGCAGCCCTGGCGGCAGCCCACCTGGGTGGAGATGCACAGGCTGTGGCCGTGGTGATAGTCCATCAGCACCGATTCCACACATTCCCCGTCCCGCAGGCCAAACAGGTACTTTACGGTGCCGTCCTTTTTGCTCACCAGCTTGCGTTCCACCGTCAGGCTGTTGAGAAAGCTTTTTTCGGCTAAAGTTTGGCGCAGGGCGGCGGGCAGATTGGTCATCTGGTCAAAGGAGGTGACACCCTTCTGGTGCAGCCAGCCAAAGACCTGCCCGGTGCGGTAGGCGGGCTGGCCCAGTTCCTTCATAAACTCCTCAAGCTGAGGATATGTCAGGCTTTTCAGGTCGGTCATGGGGTTCTCCTTATCCAAAAGTGTCGGTTTATGGCTTTTTTCTTTCCACCACCGAGATAAAAAATCCGTCGCAGTTCCAGGGGGTGTCCATCAGGGTGGTGTGCCAGCCCTGGCCCAAAGGGGCGGGCAGGCGGCCGGGCTGCCAGTCGGGGTGATTTGCCAAAAAGGCCTCGATCACCTGCTGGTTTTCGGCAGGGTTTAGGGTGCAGGTGGAGTAGACCAGCAGGCCCTCCTCCGCCACATATTTTGCCGATGCTTCCAATATTTTATGCTGGATCTCCGGCAGATCTGCAAAGTCGGCCGGGTCTTTATAGCGAATTTCGGGCTTGCGGCGCAGCACGCCGATGCCGCTGCAGGGCACGTCGCACAGCACCCGCTGGAAAAGGCCCAGTTCGGGGCGGTGCAGGGTGGCGTCGCCGCTGGTGGCCAGCACACAGTCAAAGCCAAGGCGCTTTGCCCCCTGGGCGATCAGTTCGGCCCGCTGGGGGTGCAGGTCGTTGGCCAAAATGCGGCCCTTGTTTTCCATCAGCCCCGCGGCAGAAAAGGTTTTGCCCCCCGGTGCGGCGCACACATCCAGCACATCCATGCCGGGGCGGGGATCCAGAGCCAGCACACAAAGCTGGCTGGCCAGATCCTGCACGTGGAAGAGCCCTTGCTCAAAGGCCCGCAGGCGGCGCAGGTCGCCGCCGGTGCCAACCGTCAGCACCAATGCCCCGGGAATGCCCTCCACGGGGGCGGCTTCCACCCCTTCCTGGGCCAAGGCAGAGACAAGCTCTACCGCCGTGGTGCGGGTGGGGTTGACCCGCAGATAGACCGGGGCCGGGCCGCCGCTGCACTGCAAAAAGAGCTGGGTGGCGGCGGTGCCGTAGTGTTTTACCAGCAGCCGTACCAGGGGTTCCGCCACCGAGTTTTCCACCGAAAGGCGGGCCGACTGTGGAGAACTTGGCACGGGAATTTTACATTCACTGCGCAAAAAGGAGCGCAGCACCCCGTTGACCAACCCGGCGGCCCGGGGCTGGCCCAGGGCGCGGACGGTGTTTACCGCCTGGCTGACCGCCGCAGCGGCGGGGGTTTGGGTGTACAGCAGTTCGTAGACGGCAATTTGCAGCACGGAACGAACCGCCGGGGCAAGCTTTTTCAGCTTGGTGGAGCAAAGGGGGGCCAAACAGGCATCCAAAGTGATGCGGCGTTCCAGCACGCCGTAGAACAGCAGGCTGGCAAAGGCTTTGTCACGCTGGTCCAGCTTGCAGTCCTTCAGGGCGGCGTCCAGCACCAGGTTGGAATAGCCCTCCCGGGTGTCCATTTTGATAAGGCAGCGGGCGCAAAGTTCCCGTGATGTCATAGGCTGTGCCCACTCCTTTCGGTCAGGGTAAGAAAAATCAGTTGTTGCGGCGGCGTCCGCCAAAAACCATGATAAGACGCAGCAGCTGGGCCAGGCTGGTGACCAGGGCGGCCACGTAGGTCATGGCGGCGGCGCTGAGCACCTTTTTGGTGCCCTTCAGCTCCTGGGCCGAAAGCATATCCCGCTGCTCCAGCACAGCCAGGGCCCGGTTGCTGGCGTTAAATTCCACCGGCAGGGTGACAAGCTGAAAGACCGCCACGGTGGAAAACAGCAGGATGCCCACCGTGACCAAAGCCTCAGACGAAAGCAAAAAGCCGATGAGGATGAGGGGGATGGAGATGGTGGAGCCGAAGTTGGTGATGGGGATGATGGCGCTGCGCAGCTTCATGGGGCTGTAGCCCTGGGCGTACTGCACGGCGTGGCCGCATTCGTGGGCGGCAACCCCAACGGCGGCAATGCTGTAGTTGTTGTAAACACTGTCGGAAAGGCGCACCACATTGGTTTTGGGGTCAAAGTGGTCGGTCAAATTGCCCGAAACACGCTCGATGGCCACATGCTGTAGGCCGTTCATATCCAAAATGGTGCGGGCAGCCTGGCTGCCGGTGAGCTTGCGGGCGCTGCCTACCTGGGAGTATTTGCTGTAGGTGGAATTGACCTTGTACTGTGCCCACAGCGAGAACAGCAGCGCGGGCACGATAAAGATGAAGTAATAGATGTCAAAACCGTAGAACATATCGTTTCTTCCTTTCAGGCCGGCAAAGAAAAGGCTGCCGGCGGCGCAAATTCATGGTAGAGCATACCACCCGGCTGTGAACAGGGTATGAACCGGGTTTTAGCCAAGGATGAAGCCGGGCTCCAAACGGCTGCCCCGCAGGAAGGTTTCGCCCTCCAGGCGGCTTTTGCCCTCCAACTGCACCACAGTCAGGCGCAGGGCGCCGGTGCCGCAGGCCACGGCAAAGTTGCCGCCGTCTGCTATGACCTCGCCGGGCTGGCCGCATACCTTGCCCTCGGCTTCGGGCAGCAGGCGGCTTTGGTGGATCTTCAGCAGCTTTTCGCCGCATTTGGTAAAGGCGCCGGGCCAGGGGCTCATGCCCCGCACCAGGTTGTGCACCTCTCGGGCCGATTTGGAAAAATCGATGCGGCCCATCTCTTTGTTCAGGATGGGGGTCAGGGTGGCTTCTTCATGGTTTTGGGGGGTGCGGGGTGCGGTGCCGGCTTCGATCAGTTCCAAAGTTTCGGCCAGACATTCGGCGCCCAGCAGGCACAGGCGGTCAAACAGCTCGCCGCTGGTCTCGTTTTCCCCCACGGGGGTAGATCTTTTCAGAATGATGTCGCCGGTGTCCAGCCCTTCGTCCATATACATGCTGGTGACGCCGCCCAGCTCCTCGCCGTTGAGCACCGTCCACTGGATGGGGGCGGCGCCGCGGTAGTGGGGCAGCAGGCTGCCGTGGATGTTGATGCAGCCCAGAGGGGGCACAGCCAGCAGGTCGGGGGGCAGAATGCGGCCATAGGCCACCACCACACACAGCTGGGGCTGCAGGCTTTGCAGCATTTCCAAGGCGGTGCCGTCCCGCATTTTGGCGGGCTGGAACACAGGGATGTTATGCTGCAGGGCCAGCTCCTTTACCGGAGGGGGGGTCAAAATTTGTTTGCGGCCAACGGGTTTATCGGGCTGGGTGAAAACACCCACCACCTCGTGGCCCAGGTCGAGAATTTTTTGCAGGCAGGGCACGGCAAAATCGGGGGTGCCCATGAATACGATGCGCATAGGGGGTCTCCTTTCGGGGCTTAGTCTTCCAGTTCCTCCAGCTCCTCTTCGGTCAGCATGTGGTGGGCCACATCCACAAACAGCTCGCCATCCAGGTGGGCGCATTCGTGGCAGATGGCACGGGCCATCAGCTCGCTGCCGGTCAGCAGAAAGTACTGGCCGTCACGGTCATAGGCTTCCACCGTAACGGTATAGGGGCGCTTGACCATGCCCCACTTGCCGGGGCAGGAAAGGCAGCCTTCCTGGCCGTCCTGTTCCCCTTCCTGGGCGATGATGCGGGGGTTGATCAGCTCCACAGGGCCGTCGCCGATGTCGATGACCACCGCCCGGCGCAGAATGCCCACCTGGGGGGCGGCCAGGCCGACGCCGTTGGCCCGGTCCATGGTCTCCAGCATGTCGTCCAGCAGGTCGTGGAGTTTTTTGTCAAAGTTTTCGACAGGGCGGCTGACCTTGCGCAGGCGGGGGTTGTCTTCGGTTAAAATTTCACGGTATGCCATGGTGTAAGGCTCCCTTCTTGTTTTACTTATTCACTATTACCTGTTACTTTTTACTTCTCCGGATTTTGACCCGTCAAAATCCGGAGTCATAGCCCGGGTCGATGAACATGGAAACACCCTTGTTTTCCTTATCCCGGCCAAAATCGGCCAGCAGGCCGGAAAGCAGCTGGCGGGTGGGGGCGTCGTTGCGGCATTTCAGCAGCAGCTTCCAGCGGTACTTGCCGGCAACACGGCTGATGCCTGCCTCGCTGGGGCCCAGCAGCCGCAGGGGCAGCTGAGGATAGTCTTCCCGCCCGCGGCGGGCCAATTCCTTGGCAAAGCGCAGGGCGGCCCGGGCGGTGGCGGCTTCGCTTTCGCCGCTGAAGCCCAGCAGAAACACCCGGCAATAGGGGGGGTAAAGATGCAGCTTGCGCTGGATGATCTCGTCGGAATAGAAGGCCTCGTACTGTTGGGTGGCGGCCAGCTCGATGACCGGGTTTTCGGGGGTCCAGGTTTGGATGAAGGCCCGCCCCGGCAGGTCGGAGCGTCCGCACCGCCCCACCACCTGGGTGATGAGGGAGAAGGCGTGTTCATAGCTGCGGAAGCTGTCGCCAAACAGGGCCTGGTCGGCGCTGAGGACGCCCACCAGCGTCACCTTGGGAAAATCCAGCCCCTTGGCCACCATCTGGGTGCCCAGCATGATGTCATATTCCCCGGCGCCAAAGGCCCCCAGCAGTTTTTCGTGGGCAAAGCGGCTCATGGTGGTGTCGGTGTCCATCCGCAGGATGCGGGCGGTGGGAAAGATCTCTTTCAGCCGTTGTTCGGCCCTTTGGGTGCCCAGGCCGGAATAGTGCATATAGGCGCTGCCGCAGGTGGGGCAGGCTTCCGGCTTGGGGATGCTGTGGCCGCAGTAGTGGCAAACCAGCCGCCCGTTGGCGGTGTGGTAGGTCATGGTGACATCGCAGTTGGGGCAGCGGGCTTCGGCGCCGCACTGCATACACTTTACCTGGGTGCTGTGGCCCCGGCGGTTGAGCAGCAGCACCGACTGTTCGCCGGCCTGCAGGTTCTGGTAAAGCTCGTCCAGCAAAGTCTGGCTGAAGCCGTCCCCGGTGCCGGGGTCCTGCTTCATGTCGATGATGTTGACATCGGGCAGCTTGGCGGTGCCGTAGCGCTGGCGCAGGGGCACCAGCAGCCAGTCGCCCTTTTTGGCACGGTAAAAGCTTTCCACCGAAGGGGTGGCCGAACACAGCACCAGCCCGGCCTTGTTGTAGCGGGCGCGGAGCTGGGCCACCTGGCGGGCGTCAAAGCGGGGGGCACGCTCGCTGTGGTAGGTGTGTTCCTGTTCTTCGTCAATGACGATCAGCCCCAGGTCGGGCAGGGGGGCAAACACCGCCGAACGGGTGCCCACCACAATGCGGGCCTCGCCCCGGCGGGCGCGCTTCCACTCGTCCAGGCGCTGGGTCATGGAAAGGCCGCTGTGCAGCACCGCCACACGGCTGCCAAATCGGCTTTGGAACTGGGCGATGGTTTGGGGGGTGAGGGCAATTTCGGGCACCAGCACAATGACGGTGCGGCCCCGGGCCAAAACCTCGCCGATGAGTTTCAGGAAAACCTGGGTCTTGCCGCTGCCGGTCACGCCATACAGCAGGGCCGTTCCGGCCTCGGGCTGTGCCAGCATATTTTGCAGGCTTTCAAAGGCCTGCTGCTGGTGGGGCGAAAGCTCGATCTTCCCCTGTGCCGGCGCGGGGCGGCTGTCCTTATAGGGGTCGCGGTAGACCTCAACCTCAAAATACCGGGCGGCTCCGGCCTCGACAGTCTTATCCACCACCGAGCGGGAGACCCCGGTAAAATAGCATATCTCCTTCAGGATGGCCTGGCCCACCTGGGCCAGCAGATCGGCCACGGCCTGCTGTTTTTCGGTCAGTTTTTTGGCGGGGGCGGTGCCCTCTTGGGGCAGGCCCACCATGGTCAGGCGTTCGTCCCCCGCGCGGCGCTTGGCTTCTTCCGAAAGCACCACAACGCCCCCCTGCGCCAACGCGGCCAGGGCGGGGCAGCCTTCGGCCAGGCCCAAGGCTTCGCAAAGGGCCTGTGCGGCAACGGGAATGCGCCGGCGGCGCAAAAATTCGCAGATGCGCTGTTCTTCGGCATCTTCGGGGCGGGCTTCCAGCAGCTTCTGCCAGTTGGGGGCAAGGGAATAAAGCTGCTGCACACGCACGCCAAAGCCGGCCGGCAGCAGCACCGAAAGGGCGTCAAACCAGGTGCAGAAGGTATTTTCCTTCAGCCAGCGCAGCAGCATCAGCCCCTCGGCGTCCAGGGCGGGCTGTTCATCCACGGCCGAAAGAACCGGCTTGAGCCCCTCGACAGGGCCTTCGGCCAGTTCCACCACAAGGCCGGTGCGGGAGCGTCGGCCGCTGCCGAAGCCCACCATCACCCGGCAGCCGGGCTGCAGCCCCTTCAAACCGGGGGGCAGGGCATAGTCGTAGAGTTTATCGTAGTGGTAGGCGGTTTGTTCCACCGCCACACGGGCGATCGTTGACAAAAATGACACCTCGTTGGGCCGCCTCAGCGGTTATAGGCGCGGTCCAGTTCGGCCCGCAGGCGGGCAATTTCGCGGTTGGCGTCCTCCAGCTCGATGCGGGCACGGGCGGCATCCTGCAGATATTCGGTCAACTGGCCGCGGATGTGGTCGGCGCTGGATTCGGCCTTGCTGTTCTGGTCCAGCAGATTGAAGCAGGTGAGCACCAGCGCATCGGTAAGGGCCACCGAGGGGTGGCGGGACTGCAGGTCGCCCAGCATCTGGTTGAGCTGGAACTGCAGCGAGCTGATGTATTCTTCACTTTCGGTGGTGCTAAGGTAATAGGTCGTACCCAGCACAGTTACTTTAACACGCTTTTTTTCAGACATCCTGGCACCTCCGGAAAAGATGGTTATGTCGCCTGTTTTGCCAGGCGGCCATAATAATCGCATTTTATTGTACATATTATAATACATTTTTCCCCAAGGGGAAAGAGTTAGACGGTCAAAAGGTCAAAAAATTGGCAAAAGGTTGGCAAAGACAAATCTTTTAGATATAATATTAAGGTTGAAAAACGCTGTCCGGCAAAACCGCAGGCAGCGAGGAGGTTATTTGATGCAAACTAACCCTGTATATGATAAAAAGTTTTTTGTGGAAGCCATCAGCAGGGTGCTGGTGAACGAAATGGACATCGAGCCTGCCAAGGCATCGGATGAGCAGTTCTACCGCGCCACCGCCACTGTGCTGCGCGAGATGCTTTCCACCAAGCGCAAGCGCTTTATCGCTTCCGAAAATTCTCAGGGCCACAAGCAGGTCTACTATATGAGCATGGAGTTCCTGATGGGCCGCAGCCTGAAAAACACCATCTACAACGAAGGCATTGTGGAACCTGTGAAGGAAGCCCTGGCTGAAATGGATGTCAAGCTGGAAAAGCTGTACCAGTATGAGCCCGACCCCGGCCTGGGCAACGGCGGCCTGGGCCGTCTGGCTGCCTGCTATCTGGATGCCCTGGCCACCGACGGCTACCCCGCCATGGGCTACTCCATCCTGTACGAATACGGCATCTTCAAACAGAAGATCATTGACGGCTGGCAGACCGAGCTGCCCGACTATTGGCTGCCCGGCGGCGAGGTTTGGCTGGACCCCGTGCCCGAACACACCGTGCAGGTGCGCTTTGGCGGCGAGCTGGAGGAACGCTGGGACGACGACTACCACAGTGTGGTGCACAAGAATTACAGCACCGTAAACGCCGTGCCCTATAACATGTATGTTTCGGGCTATGGCAACAAGGGCGTAAGCGTACTGCGCCTGTGGAGCGCCAAAAGCCCCGGCATCGATATGGAAAGATTCAACCGCGGCGACTATCTGGGCGCCTTTGGCCAGAACAGCATGCACGAAGTGATCAGCAAGGTGCTGTACCCCAACGACAACCACCCCGAGGGCAAAAGCCTGCGCCTGCGCCAGCAGTACTTTTTGGTGGCAGCCAGCGTTTCGGACATCATCCGCCGCCACATGAGCGTTTATGGCTCGATGGATAACCTGCCCGAAAAGTGCGCCATCCACATCAACGACACCCACCCCACCCTGGCCATCCCCGAAATGATGCGCCTGCTGCTGGATGAATGCGGCTACGAGTGGGACCAGGCCTGGGATATTGTTTCCCGCACCTTTGCCTACACCAACCACACCGTTATGGCCGAGGCCCTGGAATGCTGGAACGAGACCCTGCTGAAGACCCTGCTGCCCCGCATCCACCAGATCATCTGCGAGATCAACCGCCGCTTCTGCCAGAACCTGAAGGAAAACTGCGGCGCCACCGACCAAGAAGTGAACCGCATGACCATTGTGAAGGACCACAGCGTGCGCATGGCCAGCCTGGCCGTTGTGGGCAGCCACAGCGTCAACGGCGTTTCGGCCCTTCACAGCCAGATCATCAAGGATTCGGTCTTCAACGACTATTACCGCTATACCCCCGCCAAGTTCACCAACGTCACCAACGGCATTGCATCCCGCCGCTGGCTGATGCAGGCCAACCCCGGCCTCACCCAGTTTATCAGCGACCGCATCGGCCCCGACTATCTGGGCGACTTTGCTAAGCTAGAGGAACTGAAGAAGTTTGCCGACGACAAGGCCAGCCTGAAGGAACTTGCCGCTGTAAAGCGGGCCAACAAGGAACGCTTTGCCAAACATCTTGCCAAGCTGGGCGTCACTGGCCTGGACCCCGACTCCATCTTTGACGTACAGGTAAAGCGCCTGCACGAATACAAGCGCCAGGCCCTCAACGGCATGGATATCCTCAACACCTATCTGGAGCTGAAGGATAACCCCAACATGGACTTTGTGCCCCGCACCTATATCTTTGGCGCAAAGGCCGCCCCCGGCTACTTTTTGGCAAAGCAGACCATCAAGTTCCTGTGCGGCCTGCGTGACCTCATCGACGCCGACCCTGTGGTCAGCAAAAAGATGAAGATGGTCTACCTGGAAGAATACAATGTTACCATGTCCGAAATGCTCTGCCCCGCCGCCGACATTTCCCAGCAGATCTCGCTGGCAGGCACCGAGGCCAGCGGCACCGGCAACATGAAGCTGATGCTCAGCGGCGCTGTTACCATGGGCACCCTGGATGGCGCCAACATTGAAATTGCCCAGGCCGCCGGCATGGAAAACGAGATCATCTTCGGCATGACCACCCCCGAGGTGGAGGAACTGAAGCGCAAGGGCTACAACCCCACCCTCATCTATAACAACAACGACCGCCTGCGCCGCTGCGTAGACTTCCTGACCAACACCCCCGGCTTTGGCCCCTTCAACGAGCTGGGCAACAGCCTGCACTACAACGACCCCTATATGGTGCTGGCCGACTTTGAAGCCTACCGTGCCGCCCGTGCCAAGAGCGCCGAGCTTTACAAAAAGCCCGAAGTCTGGCAGAAGATGTCGCTGATGAATGTGGCCTCTTCCGGCATTTTCTGCGCCGACCGCGCCGTGGAAGAATATGCCCGCAACATCTGGAACCTGAAGTAAAATTCCGAACAATAATCCCCCCGCACAGCGGGGGGATTTCATTTTCGGGCATAACCCTAATAAAATCGGCTGCATACAAGTGCATTTTTTATTGGCCTGCCAGCCATGCACTTGTTACCAGCTACCCTTAAAAGGGTTGGTGGAATGCTCGGCTCCCTCTGACGAGGGAGCTGTCGAGTGAAGCGAGACTGAGGGAGAGAATAAAAAAGTTTTTCGGCTTTTGGGCTACTTCCTTGCACAATCTCTCCCTCCGGCTTCTTGCTTTGCAAAAAGCCACCTCCCTCGTCAGAGGGAGGCTCAAATTTATTTACCGCTTAAGCTTTTTGAACCACGCAGCTATCGCGTGGTTTTCGGATACAAAAAAGACCCGCTCAACCGAGCGGGTCTTGCTGTTTTTAAAGCATCATGGACATCCAGATGAGGTCGTAGTAAACTCCGTTTTCCAGCATGGCGTTTTTGCCGCGGCCCTCTTCGGCAAAGCCGAATTTTTGATAAAGGGCGGCGGCGGGGTTGTCGGCACGGGTGGAAAGATAGACCCGCTTGGTGATGCCGCCTGCTTTTGCCTGCTCCAGCAGAGTGGCGATCATCCGCGAGCCGATGCCCCGGTGCCAGTGGCTTTGGGCAACCACGATGCCCAGTTCGCCGCTGTGACGGAACCGGACCTTGGCCAGCGAGCTGATGGTGGCAATGCCCACGATCTGTTCCCCATCGGTGGCCAGCAGCATCAGGTTGGTGGGGTCGCCCTCCATTTTGCCAATGGCTGCGGCCTGGGCGGCGGCATCCAGGGGGTATTCATTTTTGCCAAAGCTTAAAAAGCCGGTTTCACCCCCAACCCGGTTGTAGAAAGCCACAATGGCGGCGGCATCCTCTTCCCTTGCGCTGCGGTATACGATCTCTTCCATGGTGTGGCCTCCTTTGTTTCGGTCTGCCCAAAGTATACCACATTCCCGGTGGGGAAGAAATCATTTTGTTTCGGCGGGATCATCAAACATGGCCAGATAAAAAAGGGCCAGCAGCAGCGCCGGGTCGGCCCCCTCTCCCATCAGCACCGCCAACAGGGCCAGCAGGATGCCCCGTTCGCCCCCGGCCCACTGCATCAGGCCGGAAAGGGGCGAACTGATCTGCCCCCGAAAGGGGTCGGAGGCATCGGCCGGCGGCGGAGAAGGCTGGGGCGGCTGGGGGGAGCTGCCTTCCCAGCCGTTTTGGCGGGCGGTGCGTTGGGCCTGTTCCTGCATCTGGCGCAGCCGCTGCAGGGCCTCCTCCTGCATTTGACGCAGTTCCTGTTCGGTGTAGTCGGTCATGGGCGGCGTCCTCCCAGCAGGCCGGTCAGGCCGCTCAGATCACCCAGAATGCCCGATTCCCGCAAAATGGGCAGCAGCGAAATAAGCTGCATCAGCCGGATGGCGTTGTCCACCCGGGCGCCGCGTTCGGGCGAAAAATGGGGTTTGAGTGCCCGCAGCAGGTCCACGTTTTTGTCGGGCTGGTTGAGGCGGAGCATCACCCCCTGCAGCAGTATGAGGGCTGCCGGGTCGATGGCGGGGGGTGGCGGTGCCTGCTGCCGGGTGTTTTGTGCCCCCAGCAGGGCCGCCAGGGCCGAAAGGTCGGGCATGGGGGACTGGCTGCTTTGGGGCGGAGGGGCGGAGCCGCCCGGTGCCCCGCCAAAGCCGGGGGGCGGGGGCCCATCCGGGTCGATGCCCATGGCCCGTGCTGCCGCCTTCAGCTGCTCCATGGCCTGGGGGTCCTCCATCAGCTTGGAAAGCATTTCGTTCAGGTCATCCACAGCGCACCCCCCTTTCGGCAAACATCAGGCTTTGGGCTATCCCCGGCGGCCCCCCAGCATGGCCTGCAGCATGGCCCGCACCCCCGGCGAAGAAAGGGTTTGGCGCAGGGCCTCGGGATCCTTGAGCAGGCGGCTCAGCTCGGCCGATCTTTGGGGATCCAGCCTGCCCAGAAGCTGGTCCAGACGGCCGCTTTCCAGTTGCTGCTGCAATTGGGCGGGGTCGGCGCCCAGCTTTTCTCCGGCAATGTTCAGCAGCCGCTGGGTCTGTTCGGGTGTAAGGTCGAAATTGTTGTTCAAACAACTCACCGCCTATTCCATTTTTTTTAAGAATATGTTACATTATAGTAGTATATGCAACTGCGAAACGGAGGGTTCCCAACCATGAGAATCGTTGTCATGTCTGACAGCCACACCGCCTATGGCCGGGTGCTGGATATTGTTCAGTGCAACCAGTCGGCCGACCTGTTCCTTCACCTGGGCGACGGCGAGGATGAATTTGACCGCGTGGCCGCCCAATACCCCGAAAAGGCCTTTTTGGGGGTGCGTGGCAACAACGACTGGCATTCCGAAAAGCCCGCTGTGGACTTTATCACCGTGGAAGGGGTAAAGATCATGTTTACCCACGGGCACCTGTTTTCGGTCAAATGGGGGCTGGACCAGCTCATCCGTGAAGGGGTTGCCCAGGATGCCCGCATCATGCTGTACGGCCACTCCCATGTGGCCCGCAAGGACTATGTGGACGGGCGCTATGTCATCAACCCCGGCAGCGTTGCCGACGGCAGCATGACCCCCGCCGGCTACCTGGTGCTGGATATCACCCCCGGCGGCATTATGCCGGTGCACCGCACCATCGAACACAAAATCAGCGAGACCATCCGCTGAAACAAGCCAATACGCAGGGCGGGGAACCTCTCCGCCCGCCTGCTTTTTGAGTAACCGAAAGGAAGATACCACCATGGCAGAAGTGAAAGCACTGCGCGCCCTGCGCTTTACCCCCAAGGCCGGCGACATCAAAGACCTGGCCTGTCCCCCCTATGACATCATCAGCGAGGAAGAACGCAAGGCCTATTTGAACACCAACCCCTGCAACATCATCCGTCTGGAACTGCCCCGCGAGGGCGAAAACCAGTACGCCGTAGCCGCCGACCTCTACCGCAAATGGCTGGACGAGGGCATTCTGGCACAGGATGAACAGCCGGGGCTGTATATCTACGAGGAAGAATTTACCGCGCTGGGCGCCACCCACAAGGTCAAGGGCCTGCAGTGCCGTGTCAAGCTGACCGAATTCAGCGAAGGGGTGGTGCTTCCCCACGAAGAGACCCTTTCCAAGGCCAAGGCCGACCGCTTTGAGCTGATGAAGGCCTGCGGCACCAACTTCAGCTCCATCTATTCCCTCTATTTTGACCCCGACCGCCCCTGCGCACCCTCATCGACGGCCTGAGCGAAGGGGCCCCCACCCAGCAGTGGCAGGGGCAGGACGGTGTGACCCACCGCCTGTGGTGTGTCTATGACGCCGAAACCATTGCCCAAATCGAGGGCCTGTTTGCCGACAAAAAGCTTTACATCGCCGACGGCCACCACCGCTACGAAACCGCTCTCAACTACCGCAGATACCTGACCGAACAGGGGCTGGAACCCGGTGACGCCGGCTATATCCTGATGACCCTGGTGAATATGGAACACGAAGGCCTGGTGGTCTTTCCCACCCACCGCATCATCCGTGACCTGGAAGGCTATAACACCGCCGATGTGCTGAGCGCCTGTGCCGCCGGGTTTGAAATTGCCGAAGTGGAAGGCGGGCTGGAAGCCGCCCAGGCACTGCTGGACAGCAAATATGCCGAAGGCAGGATCGCCTTTGTGCTGTATGACGGCAGCTACCACTGCCTGACCCTGACCGACGCCGAAGCAATGGGCAAGATCGCCCCCGACCACAGCAAGGCCTGGCAGGAGCTGGACGTTTCGGTGCTGCACAGCCTGGTGCTGGAACGCTGCATGGGCATCGACAAGGAAAACATGGCCAACCAGAAGAACCTGATCTACACCCGTGATGCCGCCGAGGCCGTGGCCGCTGTGGACAGCGGAAGTGCCAACTGCGCCTTCCTGCTCAACCCCACCCGCGTGGAACAGATCGCAGCCGTGGCCGCCGCCGGGGACAAAATGCCCCAGAAGTCCACCTACTTCTACCCCAAGATCATCACCGGCGCTGTTATGAACAAGCTGCGCTGAGGCGAAAGGAAGTATCACTATGAATTGGGACCAGATGCGCCGCCAGTATTACCGCACCGACGGCACCTTCCGCGATATTTTTGCCACCGATATGGACAGCCTGGCCTGGCAGAAGTTTTTTGAGCTGATGCAGGACCAGACCCTCACCTTCCACACCAGCGAGGATGGCGCCGCTGCCGAAAGCACCGCCATCAACACCGCCCTGGTGGAAAAGCAGTGGGACCTGAAGGAATATGTGCCCTACATCCGCCTGCAGCTAAGCGGCGGCACCAAAATCAAATTCTACTTTTTTGCCCCCGAAGAGCTGGAGGGCATTGTTGATCCCCGGGATGTGAAAAGCGAAGCCCGCCACCGCGAGCTGAAAAGCTTTTTGGGCAAAATTGCCGACGCCACCGGGCGTGTGGTCAAATTTGCCCAGGAAAACAACCGGGAAAAGGTGCTGTACCAACTGACCCCCCGTTCCCCCAAGGCCGAGGGTGCTCCTGCCGAAACAGAAAAAACCAAAGAATGAGGAAAAACCACCCCATCCCATTGCCGGGATAGGGTGGTTTGTGTTTGTGCCGTTTTTCTTACAGAATGGATGCGATCTCTTTCAGGGATGCCACAGTGTGGGTGATATTCATTCCGGGAGGGAGGGGCTTTTTTTCGGGATTGTAGAAACAGGTCTGCATCCCAAAGGCAATGGCGCCGGCCATGTCGGAAGACAAAGAATCTCCGATCATCATCATTTCGCAGGGCCGAATGGTTTGGCCGAGTTTTTGGTTCAGGCGGGCAGCGCAGGTGCGGAAAAACTGGGCATTTGGCTTGGAGCTTCCAATTTCTTCCGAAACAAACAGGTCGGAAAAATAGGGCAGCATGCCGCTTTTTTTCAGCCGGTTGATCTGCTGCAGGCAGGGGCCGTTGCTGGCAACACAAAGGGTATATTTGCCGCTGAGGTATTCCAGCAGCTCCAGCGCCCCCTTTTCGGGAATGGCGCTTTCAAACAAACAGTCGCGAAAATAGGCTTCGAACCGAAGGCCGTCGGCCGAAAGCTGCAAACACTCAAATATTTTGTTCCAGCGAACCTTTTTCAGACCCTCAAAGTCCAGCTCTCCAAGCTCGATCGACCGCCATAGGTCGGCGTTTATGCGGTGGAACACAGCGAACATCCGCTCCTCATAGGTGCCGATCTTAAATGTTTCAAACCCGGTTTTCATGGCCTCTTTTACACAT